>JAEMQE010000214.1 GCA_022758945.1 Lentimicrobium sp.
AAGAAGGATTGAAAGGCGTGGAAGAGTTGCGATTTATTTGTGACAACGTTACAAATCTTGGTTTGAATAAAGCGATTTTAGATTTAGACGTGACTTTAGCTCGCGGATTAAATTATTATACGGGCGCTATTTTTGAAGTGGCTCCACCAAAATTAGTTTCAATGGGTTCCATTGGCGGCGGTGGAAGATACGATGATTTGACCGGAATTTTTGGTTTGAAAGACATAAGTGGTGTGGGTATTTCCTTTGGTTTGGACCGAATTTATTTAGTTATCGACGAGATGAATTTATTCCCTGAAACCGTGACTTCTACTTCAAAAGCTTTGTTTATAAATTATGGCGAAAAAGAAGCGTTCTATTCGATGAAAGCCATAACAAAATTGCGTGGTTTTGGAATAAAAGTAGAGTTGTATCCTGATAATGTAAAAGTGGGAAAACAATTTCAGCATGCTGATAAACGTGCGATTCCTTATGTTGTTATCGTTGGAGAAACTGAAATGAATGAAGGGAAATTTGCCTTGAAGAATTTAATTTCCGGGGAACAGGTTTTGTTGGATTTCGAAGGGTTGAAAGCGGCATTGCTATAATTGTAGTTTTAATAGATACAAAAAATGCCTCAATATTTTTGAGGCATTTTTTTAAAATATAAGGGAAATTATTTCTTGGCGCAGCAACTTTTTCCTTCGGATTTGCATTTGGCCATTTCCTCTGGGGAACATTTTTTGGCAGCGGAGCTGCATTTAGCCATTTCTTCTGCGGTACATTTTTTTCCTTCAGCTTTGCATTTTGCCTGACATTTTGCCATTTCTTCTGAAGTCATTGTTTTGGCGTTAGCATCGTGTTTAGCGCAGCAAGATTCTTTTTTTGTGGTTTCTTTAGCAACGGGTTTTGTTTGCTGTGCACTAGCATTAATTGTAAATAAAACAATTGCTAAGAGGATAATAATTTTTTTCATTTTTTTGGGTTAATGTGTTTACTATTTATTTTTAATTCGGAATAAAGGTTAAAATCGACAACAAATATATTAAGAAAAAACAGTACAAAAACACTAAACAAGTTAATGTTTCCTTAATAAATTCTGCTTTTATTTTGTTTATTTGATGATAATTTTTTTGCTGTTTTCACCTTTAGAAGTTTTGACTTTTACAATATAAATTCCAGAAGGCATATTTTTAATTGGAATCTGAATATTGGTTTGTTCTTTGTCTTCAACATCCCATTTGTTGATAGCCTGACCTATCATATTATAAAGGGAAACAGAATTTACCGTTGCATCCAGAAGATTATTTCTAATAATTAATGTTTTATAGTTGTTAGAATATAAAACGAGAATTTCATCATTCGAATCATTTTCTACTACGTCTAGAGTTTTAGCTTGACTTTCAAATCTCAAAGAGAAGCGTTTGTTGTAATCTCCTACGGCAAGTGCTATTTTAAAATCACTGGTTTTAAGGTCATGATAAATTCCAGTTAGTGTATCGTGCAAATAAATATTGGTGTTTGAAGAAACATTTTCCAATTCATCAATTTTTATGGCTACTTCTCCTTCGTTTGCAACGACTAAGCCTAAAGGAAGCACTTGATTGGAGTTAAAATCTGGAACACCTTGGATAACAAATTGACTGTTGCTAATTTCCCAGAACATATCATTTTCATTGGTGTCAAACATTGGAGCATCATAACCAATATCAAAAAGATTGGTTGTATTAGGGTCGGCTCCAACTAATAGTTGTCGGTGTGCGCCAACAGAAGAATCAAAGCCCAATCTGATTTTTGGTCTTGCGTCGGAACTTCCTTTAGGAACTCCTCTCTTTTTCATAAATACAGAACTTGCGGTACCTTCTCTTATAAATGCACGCTGGCTGTTTTTGAAAATGATATTCCCACCATTTATTGTTGCTAAAGTTGTACCCGCTAATGTAGGTTCTAAGGATGCATCTATAAAAAATCCTTGAGCTACAGGAATAAATTGTCCAGGCACTTTTGTGCCAGTTCCAGAAGCTGTTAATGAGCTATCAGCAATGCCTGGTGCGCCACCAATTAAGGTATAAGTTGCATAAGCACCTTGATATTCAGCGAGATAATGATTGTTTGATAATCCAAAATGATCCCAGAAATAGAGTGCACCATTAAAAGCATTTGCACCTGCTCTACAACCACCACAATCTTTCAAATTATCTTTAATAAATTCTTTCGCGTCAAGAGCTGATGGATACGGATTTCCTATTAAATAGGTACCTTCAGGTGCTATACTTAGAGTAATATTTCCAGAATTAGGTTTGCCCACAAAAACATAATTTTGTGTTGTTGTAATTGGAGCAGTACCGCCTGTTCCTTTCATAGTATAGCCTTCTCCTGTTTTTATAAGTCCTGTACTTCCAATATAGTTCCATTGATAATAATCATCCCAATCTGTATTTGCATCGGGTGTCAAAGAATTATAGGACCATATCCAACGGTTGCTAATATTTATTGGAACTGATAAAGCGCCATCAGCAAAAGATACTCCGTCTCCAAATGTTATAGCAATTGGACTAAACGGATTTGTAGTAACATCCGTTCCATCTTTTAATATACTTCCGACTGAATATGAAGCATTTGCACCCAAGCTTACCGGTGAAGACCAGTAATTATAATTGAAACTATTTCTTTGTCCTTGTTGGTCTTGCAATAGTTTACCGGTTCCTGTTGACGGATTGGCAGCGGTTCCAGCCTGAACCAATTGTGCTTCGCCAGTTAATCTAATATCACCGCTTGTTAAAGTTACATTATTTAAAACCGTTAATTCAAAATTATTAACCAGACTTATTCCTTTGGCACCGTTTATATTAGTTGTTGTTAAATTATAAAAAGTCTCATTGGTTTTAATACCAACATTTATATTTTGAACTTGATTGGCTGTATAACCATTAAAAGTTACTGTTCCTGTTCCGGGAGTAAATGTGCCACTGTTTCTCCAGTCACGACTGATTTGCAATTCAGAATTGTTGTTAGAAACCATAGTAACTGATGCTCCAGGAGAAACAATCAAATCTCTGGCACTTGCTATTCCACTATATATTGCAGCATAAGGAGAAGTCTTATCTATAACAGGCATTCTTTTTGGAGTTCCATTGTTATTTGGAACACTTGGAATTTGTGCATCAATTGTAAGCGAAGGTAATCCTTGTTCCCAGTTTTTACAGTCGAACCAATCTGTACTTACAAATCAAGTCCATATCCCAGCTGTTCCAGTTAGAACAGTGACCGTTGCTGATCCAGTAAGACCAATTGGTAGTGCAACATTACAATTGGCATCACTTAAATTTGTAATTGTATAGGTTGCATTTGCTGTTACGTTATTAATACTGAATGTATAAGGATTAGTACTAGTAGTTACTGTGGTTGGTGTTGTTCCGTTGCTATAAGTTATATTCCAAGGTGCTTTACCGGTTAATGTAACAGTAAAGTTTGCTGTTCCTCCATAACAAATAAGTTGGTCAATCCCAATATTTGCAGTTGGTCTTTTATTTACTGTTACTGTAATATAAGTTGTTCCATCCGGACCATAACTTCTGCAACCATTAAGGTATGAAGTAACCGCATATGTAGTTGTTACTGCTGGGGAAACTGTGATATTAGTTGTATTGGAAACACTTATTATTGCATGTGAATTAAGGTCTTCCCAATCTGAAGTGATGTTAGGAATGGGTGCTTGAGGGATTTTTACATTATC
>JAEMQE010000006.1 GCA_022758945.1 Lentimicrobium sp.
CTTGACAATGATCGCTAAATTTGAATTTCAATTATAGACTGATTAGTTACAAATTTGTTAAAAATTAAATTTTGAAAAAATATTTTATTCTTTATAAGCCATTCTTGGTGTTTTTAGGCAAGTTTTTACTGACTTATTTGCTTTTAACAATTCTGTATCAAAGTTATCTTGCCCAATTTGATATTAAGAAATTTGAAGCCGATAGTTTTACACAATTAGTGGCAAAACAAACCAAAGATGTGATGGTTTTATTTCATTGTGATGTCAGTATTGCGCCAAATGTAAAAGAGCCAGGAGTAAATTTATATTATAATCAAAGGTCTATGGCACGAATTATCGAGGGCTGTAACGGTTTAAGTGTAATCATCTTGTTTATTTCATTTGTAATTGCATTTTCAGGAAAAATTAAACCAACTATTTTGTTTATAATTGGCGGAAGCCTTCTCATTCATATTTTAAACGTTTTTAGAATAGCACTTTTATGCGTCCTGATGTATTATTATCCAGAACAACAACACCTTTTGCATGGAGTATTGTTTCCGTTGTTTATTTATGGAGTAGTTTTTATGTTATGGATTATTTGGGTCAATAAATTTTCAAAATATGCTACAAAAACTGCTAAATCATAAAGTCAGAATCGTATTGTCAACATTGCTTATTCTCTTGTTAGTTCTGATACGAGCTTATGAGGATAGCTTGTTTTACGACCCTTTTTTGAATTATTTCAAAACAGATTATTATAATTTACCATTGCCGGAAATTAATAGTCTTCAATTATTTTTCGGTTTGCTTTTTAGATATTTTCTGAATACTTCAATTTCTTTAGCAATAATTTATGTCTTATTTAAGGACGTTGAAGCTGTTAAATTTGCTTCGGTATTGTATTTGATTTTTTTTGTAATTCTTATCATTATTTTCTTTTTTGTGCTTTTTTATATTGGTGAAACTAATAAAATGGCTTTATTTTACGTTAGACGATTTATTATTCAACCTTTATTTTTGCTGTTATTTCTTCCGGCATTTTATTATCAAAAGCAAAAGGGATAATCGGTCTCTAATTGTCCAAATAGTTTTATTAAAGCATAATTATTACATTTACAATTTACCAATCACAAGACTATGTTTAAAATTTTCTTTCGAAAAATAGTATTGATTTTCATCATCACTTCGGCTGTTGCCCAAACAGAAACCGAGGTTGCTCCTCCTTACAACATCAAAACTATTTCTTTTGTTCAAAGCAATGAAAATGTAGTTCCTATTTTCAAATTAGGTGATGGTTTCCAATTTCAATTTGATGATTTATTCGGGAATGAAGCTAATTATTACTTCGAAATTGTACATTGCGACTACGATTGGAATCCAACGGATATCCCCAAAACGGAGTATTTAAAAGGTTTCGACGGTCAAAGAATTCAAGAATACGAAAACTCCTTTAACACCTTGCAAATTTATTCACACTATAAATTACCCATTCCTAACCAGTTTGTGCAATTACGTATCAGCGGTAATTACGTGCTCAAAATTTTAGACGAAAATAAAGAGGTTTTATTTTCCAGAAAATTCATTGTTTACGAAGATCTTGTTACTGTTCCTATGGAAATTAGACGAGCCAGAACAGCAAACCTTTTGGATTATAAGCACAATATTCAATTTTCCGTAAGGTCGCTAGTAATCAATTTTCAAAACCCTTTAAAAAATGTCAAAGTGGTTTTGTTTCAAAACGGACAATTTAATACCGCAATCAAAAACATAGTTCCGCAATACACCATCGGGAATGAATTATTATATAAATATGATGCTCAAACACAATTTTGGGCAGGAAACGAGTTTCTGTATTTTGACAATAACGACATAAGAGCAGCAGGAAATAATGTATCGCGAATAGATTCGAGTACGGGTATTTATGGTTCCTTTTTATATACTAATAATGCCAGAGCAAATTACCCTTATTCTGTAATACCGGATGTCAATGGAAATTTTGTAGTCCGCAACATCAGAGGAACCAAAAATGAAATTGAAGCTGATTATGCCTGGGTTTATTTTAGTCTTTCGGCACCGGCTTTTATGATGAATAAAGGCATTTATATAACAGGGATGTTCAATAATTACAGCTTATCTCCTGAATACAAAATGGATTTCAATGCTGCCAAAAACATTTACGAAAAAGCCGTTTTGATAAAACAAGGATTTACAAATTACCAATATCAAGTTGCTGACGACAAAGGAAAAATCGATGCTGAAAATGCAATAGACGGTAATTTTTGGCAAACCGAAAATGATTATACCATACTCGTATATTATCGCGAAAACAACGACCGTTACGAAAGAGTGATTGGCAAAGCAACCGCAAATTCAAATGTAATTACCAACTAAAAAACATTTTTTAAAACTGCAAAACCAACACCTTTTTTTTGTAAATTTGCCATCATTAAACTCATCTTTAATACTTTGATATGGTTTCACAGATAACAAGAGGCATAAAAATATCAGTTTTGACTAGTTTTGAAGGCACTTACTTCAAAAACTACAAGATCCATTTTGCCTTCAGTTACGAGATCACAATCGAAAATCACAGCAAAGATTCTGTCCAATTAATTTCACGCCATTGGGAAATTTTCGATTCCCTCAGCAACATAGAAGTGGTCGATGGTGAAGGCGTAATTGGCAAAAAACCCGTTTTGAAACCTGGCGAATTGCACACCTACAACTCTGGTTGCTTGTTGTCGTCCCCTTATGGCGCGATGAAAGGCTACTTCAATATGGTCAATTTCACAACTACTAAAACTTTCAAAGTTATCGTGCCAACATTTAGATTGTGTGCGCCTTTTGCCTTGAACTAATCAGTCATCCTGAGCGTATTCGAAAGATGGAGCTTTTTCCAGCTGTCCATTACAACTCCTCGTTCAAAAATCTTTTTTTCTAATGCGATTTCAGGAGCTTCCTTTGGTCGCTCTGCAATCACAAGAAAAAATAGCTTTTCTCACTGCGGGGTTTTCATTTCCATCTGGGCTAAATTCACAACAGAACCAATAGATTTACAATAATAATTATTTATTTTTCAAACAATCCTTTGTACTTTTGTCAAATATTTAAAAATTCACCTGTGTGAATTTATCAATCGTCTAATTTTTAAATAAAAAAATATGCTTAAAGGATTTTTCAATGTGCCAAAAGCCGTAAACGAGCCCGTTAAATCGTATGCGCCAAATTCTCCAGAAAAAGCTGCTGTTCTTGCCGCTTACAAACAAATGTGGAATTCTAAAATCGACGTTCCCTTATACATTGGAAGCGAAGAAATAAGAACTGGAAAAACCCACAATATGACTGCGCCACACGACCACAAACACGTTGTGGGAACCTATCATCTTGCCGAAAAAGTTCATATAGAAAAAGCAATTGCCAATGCGCTTGAAGCCAAAACAAAATGGGCAAATATGGCTTGGGAACAACGTGCTGCGATTTTCCTCAAAGCTGCCGAATTAATTGCTGGACCCTACAGAGCCAGAATAAATGCTGCAACAATGATTGGGCAATCCAAAAATATTTTTCAAGCCGAGATTGATGCTGCCTGCGAATTGATTGATTTCTTGCGTTTCAACGTCGAGTTTATGACCCAAATCTACAACGACCAACCCAAATCAAATTCTGATATGTGGAACCGATTGGAATATCGCCCATTGGAAGGTTTTGTTTATG
>JAEMQE010000189.1 GCA_022758945.1 Lentimicrobium sp.
CAAGCGGTTTAGGTAACTTCCATTTAAAAATTGCGTTGTTATTGTCAGGGAAATCAGTTGAAAGTGCTGAAGTTAAACGAACTTGTCTAGTCTCCTTGTTATAAAATCTCGAACGCAAATCCATATTTAATATTGATGCATGCCCTGGTAACAATTGTATAAGGTTATTGTTCTCATCCAAAAGTTTAATAGAGAATGAATCTATGATACTGTTTTCAATTGGAACATACTGTTTAGAGGCAAATTCTGTTACAGCAAAATCTTGTTCATTTTGAAAATCTGGGCAATAGACTACTAAGTCTTTTGAAAATTTATCGTTAAATAATTGAGCTGTTATATTATCACAAACAACACGAATAACACTCGGAAATTTTCTATCTAAAATATGTTCAGCTTTTCGACTCATTAGGTAATCAACTTTAAGTGTTGAAGATTGTCTCACTTGATAAACAAAATAATCTTGCCCTCCTAAATTTATTTTTCTGATCATAGTTATTGCTTCTCCAGGTTCATCTGGGCTAAACATTTTCGTATTTGTGGTGTTAATCACATCTATTATTTCTCCATTTTGATCGTCAAAATTGAAAGCTTTAGCCATGGTAGAATGCATTAAAACCCAGAAATTAGTTCCAAAAGATGGAGCAATTTTAATTCGGAAGTCATCAGTGAAAGTTATAATAGCACCGGTAGCGTCAAAAACTGTTTTATGCACATTTCTGAAAAAATCCTTTATGTCGTTTAGGAAATAATATTTATTTTCAAAATTAAATACCCACCATCTGCAATCAGTTATTATTTGACCACCGGGACCGAATTCATGCGCTCCTCCAAGTAGTGTGTGTTGTCTAATTAGGTCTGTATCGACAGTAAAATTAGGAGACAAATCACACATATGCGCACCTAGTTCTTCAGTTGTACACATTCCTTCTAATTTAAAGCAAGTAGTTATCAATAAACTCGGAAAATCATTTGGGGGAGTAGGAATATTTTTAAAATTATTTGAAATGCCTATAGAAGATAGAGCCACCTCCAAACCTTCACTTCTATTCGTTTCTAATTTAATAGGCATTTTGTTTTTAAACTCAACCAACGAATTTTCAGGGTAAATATCGTGGGAACCATTTGAAAGTAAATACAAGTGTTCTTTGGTTAAATCCATTTTATTGTACTAGAAATTTTTTACAACATTGCTTTCAGGAATCCAGGCATTATAAGTATCATTAAACCCTTTCCACTTTACATACAGACGTTTATTTTTTTTATCAGTTTTTATTACTTTTTCTATTCGAAACGTGTCACCTGTTTTCTTTGTTATTTCAAAATCGTAAAAAGCTCCATTTATAATTTCTTTTCCGTCATAGGTTTCTAAAGTGTACATGGGTATTTTTAATTTAGTGCTTATCCTATAAATACGAAATATTTCTGGGTTAGCTGTCTCATGATAACCTCTACCAAATTTTCCTTTTATTTTTGCGATTCTTACTTCATCCCCAATTTTAAATTTTACCAGTCTTTTTTTGATTTTTTCTTGTTGTTTTGATTGTCTAAGTCTGATAGCAAGGTTGACACTTTCATCTGTTTCCGCTTCATTTGGTGTAACACCTGTCATTCTATGTAATGAGTTATTATATGTTTCTAATAGCTTAGGTAAAACGTCTATATATTTTTGAGTTTCATATTCAGATTTGTACTTTTCTATTTTTCTTTGCAATGTTAAATTAAATCGTTCAACAAAAGCTGCGTGAATGGAAGAATCTGGTGTTCTAACTTGTATATTGTTTTGTTGACAAAATGTATTAAAATCGTTATTTCGGAACTCTGTCCCCCGATCAAAGCATAATGTTAATGGAGGTTCAACTGCTTCAAGTAGTATTGATTTAAATTCTTTTAAAACACTTTTTGCATCTTTTGCAAGTAACCCACGAGCAAATGCTTTCCGTGTAAATATATCAATGCAAGTTAAAAGATATCTAATCCCATCATTAAATTCAGCCGTGTTTTGAACATCCACTAAATCCATTTGAAACTGATAACGTTTAAAATGAGCGAAAGTAGGATTTCTTTGTCTAGATTGAAATTCTCTGTGTAAAGTGTAGCTCTCTATACTAGATAAAACATTTTTAATTCTTTCTTTATTCAAAAGACCTTTGTAGTAGTTAAAAATAGTGTTTATACCACTAAATGCTACAGGGTGACCAGCAGTAATATAATTATTTCGTAAATCATTTTCGCAATCGTCTGCTGTTAATAAATCTGTTCCATAATTAGAAGCACTTTCAAGTTTTAGGAATTGATTAGTCATTATTTAATCATCATCGATTAGACTGTATGCAATTTTTTTACAATCTTGTTTTTTATTACTTCCTCCACATTGCTTCTTTCTCTTTCTCTTCTTTCCACCTCCTTTAATTGCTGATGCTATTTTAGTCTTAGCTTCCTCTAATTGTTTTTCAGCTGACTCTTTGATAGGTGCCCCTTCTAAAACATCTACAAGCAAGTTAGTTGCTGCATTTTTTCCGATATCTAGCATTTTTGAACCAGCCTGTTTGGCTAACGAACTACCCAACAAACGTTTTCCAGCAGACAGCCCCATTGACGCCAAGGGTTTAAGCATCCGAAAAAGCCCGCTAAAAATTGAACCAATCCCAGTTCCTCGTTGATATCTTAAGCCTGAGTGATAGTACATTATTTCTTTCGTTTCAAATACCTCTGAATTGAAATACAACTGATATTTAATGTATTTGCTATTGTTTTTATAGAAATTTTGAGATTTTTAGATTTACTGTATAAGTATATGTTAGCACCGATTATTGTAAGGTTATTATGTCCTGATTTTAAACACTCTTTAATATTTTCCTTAATTACTGCACTTGCTTTAAAATCAAGATGTAATATTTTACAGTACTTTTCTAGCATTTGTTCAGGTTTCACTAGAATGACATCATTTGTTTCTTGCTGTTTATAAATGTCTGAATTGGTTAAACCCGATATGGAAGAAATTTCTTTTAACGTTATTGGAGACTTGTTTTCGTTCAAAGTTTGATACACAAGATAAGGAATAGATTTTGAAGGATTTTTTACATATTTGTCTAAAATAAGATTAGCAAGAAACATATCTGATATGTTGATCTTATTTAAAAGTTCTCTTATTTCATTTTCTGCTTCATAATATTGTATATGTTTAACCTCAGTTTCAAAGTATGACTCATTGTAATTTGGGCGAAACAATTGATCTTCTAATACCAAACCACATTCAATACAAACTATGCACCCGCTTCTTTCATCATCGATAACATGTTGATGGATGCAAAGATGCTCTGCGTGAGGCATTGTAAATCTGTTTCGTTTTTAACACCCACTAAAACAATTCTTCCACTGTGAAATAAAATCGCTGTTCCTATACCAAACTTAACATACAATCCGGGAAATATGTCTGAATTGTATTTCATTGACTCAAAGAGTTTCTTTTCGCATACTGACACAAGATCGATTCTGTAACCTAGTTTTATACTAGCAATAATGTTATCAACCGTCACTTTTTTGGTTGAAAACTGCACATGTTGTTTTAATTTTTCTATCGCATCTTCAATTTTTTCCAATTTTGGTATTTTTGTTATGTTGATATGGTTTTCAGATAGTTTACTTGTTTTAAAAATCGTATAAGTA
>JAEMQE010000102.1 GCA_022758945.1 Lentimicrobium sp.
ATTTCTTTTTTTGGTTCTGGCTTGTCCAGGTTAGGTATAACACCCGATACTCATACTTTTTTTTTATGTATTATTTACGAAATACCGCAAACCTACCTCTTCTCCCCTTTAGGGGTTGGGGGTAATTACTTCATCGCTTTTAGTAAAAAATCTTTCGTTTTCACTCCCACAAAACGATTTACTTCTTTTCCGTCCTTAAAAAGAATCAAGGTAGGGATATTACGTACGTTGAAGCGTTGAGCCATTGACTGGTAGGCGTCAATATTAACTTTACCTACATGTTTACCTTCAGGCAATTCATTAGCGACATCATTTAATATGGGAGCCATCATTCTACATGGGGCGCACCACTCTGCCCAGAAATCAACCAATACTAATTTTCCTTTGGTTTGTTGATTGAAATTTTTATCTGTCAATGTGATAATATTTTCACTATCAGCTACTTTTGGAGTGTTTTTTATTTTAGCTCGAGCATAGATGTTCAATAAAACAAAAGCTCCTAAAACTACGGCGAGAATAATTAATACAGTTTGCATATTAAGTTGTTTATTTTTTAAACTCCAAGAATTTTAGCATCCAGCCAAAATGATCCGTCAATTTGAATGTCGTAATCTTTTGTGTTAATTTCGTCGGTTACAGTTTTAATCTTTAATGTAAATTTATCTTTCATAATAAAAGGTTTCAAATCAGCGTTCGAACAGTTTAAGTCTATAGAGCTTTTACCTGTTGGCACCAAATCTAAGGATGCAACCTTTACGTCGTCCAGACCATCAGCTGCTATATATATTTCTATATTTTTGAGGATGCTGAAGTCTTCTCCATCAGGTTTTAGTACTGTTAATTTTAGTGTTTTTATATACGCCTTTTCAATTAATTCTTTAGCTGTATTATTCGATTTAAAAGTTTGGTCTGTTTCCAAGGGTATTGGCGGAGTAGGAATAAAAGGAAGACTACCTATGTTAAGGTTTGACTTTATGGTTACATTTGTATTAAAAGGTATTGTAAAATGAGTGAGCGAGTCAATTGCTTTGCAGCCACTAAGTGTAACTAAAATAACTAATGCTAATGTAAAATTGAACGTTTTCATATTATTATTTTCTACTCTTGTTTTTTAAATTCCTGATATGGATTGTTTTTATGTTCTCTATCTTTCACTACCAAGGTGGTAGTTGGAGCTTTCGATTTCATGTTGAATACAATGTCGTGCCCCACGCAAAGTCCAAACGAGATATTCAAATCAGTTTCTTGCTGTGCCAGAAAATCGGCTTGTCCAGCCGGGTTGCACGAAGTTCCTCGTTCCGATTCATCTTCAAGCATTACAGCAGCCGGTACTTTTCCATATTTACAATCAACGGTGTGCACATCGAACTGGTCGGAAAGTCGGTCTTTTAATTGCAATGCTTCACGAGTCATCCCTATACAATGAGCTATTCCAATGCGTTTTATACCCTGATTTTGAGCAAAAAGCTTCAACTCTTCTACTCTATTTCTACCCATTAGTAGCGAATCTTCGGCTGTCCGCATTAATTTCAAATCCGATTCGGAATATAATTTTTTTTGATTTTCCATCTATATTTTTTTTGATTGTTTTTTAATGATCATGAGCAGTAAATTTCTTTAGTGTTCAATAAAATCATTTCTAAAGTGTCATTTTTTATCACGCCACAAAGATACAACAAGAATTTTAAATTACAATAGTATCACTATTAAATTATTATAATATCACTAATCATCGCTTATTCCATGTAGTTTGATAGGGCATTTTACTGCATCATAATATTTTGTATCTTTGTGTTCGAAAAAATTTAGAAATAACATTCAATATGGCAAAGAAAACCGCACCCAATCATCAACAGCTATTAAGCCCCGAAAATTACATCCGCCAAAAAGCACGGAATTTACCAATTTACGAATGTAAGATCAATAAAACCTGGAATAGAGAAAAGTTTTCACAAATAACCATTGCTCGGCAACATGCTAACGGAAACTTTACCGTATGTTTCTATTTGGTCGATTTGGGATGTTTGGGCGTGAAAGATAGCGGATTTCGATTTAATATTGATAAATATGAATACGGTAGATTGTTGCAGAAAATGGACAACAGTGATCCTTTGATGACGGTTGATTACGCATTGGTACACAATGTCATTTATGCAGCTTTAGCTTATGCCGAGGACTTGGGTTTTAAACCCTGCAAAGAGTTTACACAAACTACCCGTTTTATGCTTGAAGAAGATACCGACGAGGTGGAAATGATTGAAATTGAGTGTGGTGTAGATGGAAAACCTACTTATGTTAATTCCGGTTTCGACTCAGCAATCCGAGAAAAACAAATCATGAATCAGCTCGAAAAAGTGGTTGGAAAAGGGAATTTTAATTTTATGACAGGCATTGATAATTTTGATGATGATGATGATGATGATGATGACGACGAAGATGATGAGAATGAAGATGAATTTTTTATGGAAGAAGATAAATTATATCGTCAATACGAACAAGCTGAAATGGGGGAATTGTGCGATGAGTTTTTAGAAATACTTGAAACAACCACCATACAACAAACTGAAGAGTCAAAAGGAAACGCACAAAAACTTAGTATTATTCTTGATGAACTTTCCATGCGACTGTGTGATAATGATTTGGTTGATAGTTATATAGAAGATTGGCTTGAAGATGCAAGAGACAAACATGTGAACGAAAATGGTGCAGGAAAAATGGTTGGATTGGAGAATGAACCTGATATTCCGGAAGATGTAGATAATTTGATACATGAATTTTTTGACAATTTAGTAGAAAGCAAATCAAAAGCGACAAAATACTTACATAAAATTGAAAAAATTATTGGGGAAACAGCTTTTACAGCCTATCTCGAACTCAACATAGTGCGTGATTACGATCAAAAGAATTATGGAGTTAAGCTTGAAGAATATGGGATGCAATATCCCGATTTCGGTCTGATACGAATGCTCAAGCATGTTTATGATCAGGAAAAGAACAATTATACATCGGAATTGCCTACGATTAAAAACATATATTCGTCGAACAATTCGATAACCGGTTTTGAATTTTATGATTTTCTGGTGAATATGTCATATTTAGTAGCAGCTAAAAAGGATTTAAATTTGTCGGAAGCTTTTGATGCATTTATTAATGAAATTGAATTACCTGAAACCATTTACAATAAGCTGAGATCTTTTACTTTTATGTCGCGGATGATATTGGTTATGGAAAAAATAAAGCAAGATACAGTTCGTGAGCCCAAAGATGCAAAATTGACCGTTTGTCGCCCCAAAAGCGACTCAAATACAGCTTTCCAATTTAAAGTGCAACTTGCCGAAATTTCGAAACCACCCGTTTGGCGTCGATTAGTTGTTGCCGACAATACCACATTCGAAGATTTTCACAACATATTACAGGAAGCTTTTGGCTGGGAAAATTATCATTTGTATAACTTCTCACCAACAGGATGGGGTTCGCAACCAGAGATTGCAGTACCTCACGAAGAAGACGAAGAGCCGGTAACAGATGCAACTTCCACTGAACTAAAGGACATTTTCGGGGCTGTAGGTAATAAATTCACTTAGATTTACGATTTTGGTGATAGCTGGAAACATAACATTGAGCTGGA
>JAEMQE010000057.1 GCA_022758945.1 Lentimicrobium sp.
TTTCTTATTAATTAACCCTTTAACAACTAATTTTTATGAAAACAAACAAAATTTCAGTGTTAGGAATGTTGATTTTTACATTCCTATTGAGTGTGGCTGTTCGTGCTCAAGAAGATCCAAAACCAGTATTTATTACAATTACCACTATGTATCGAAATCTCGATGCCGATGGAAAAGATTGGCGAAAAACAGAACAGGAATATTTTGACAAGGTTGTCAGTAAGAATGATTTAATAATTGGTTCAGAAATTCTAACCCATTATTATACAGCAAATAGTTCTGAAATATTGTTTGTTTCGGTTTATAAAACATGGGAAGATATTGAAAAATCAAATGATGTTTCAAATGAATTAATTAAAAAAGCTTGGCCAGACGAAAAAGCACGAAAAGCTTTTTTTGACAAAGAAAGTGGCTATTATACAAAAAAACATTCTGATGAAATTTACACATCGGTACCTTTGGTAGGCGAAAAAGAATTAAAAACCGATTCAAAAAAACCTATGATTGTCTATATTCGCAGGTCACAATTATCAATGAACGGGCAAGGAAAAGGAATGAAGGAATTTAATGAAAAAGTAACATTAAAAAATCCTTATATCAAAGCCTATTATCCTTATCGCCATTCTTGGGGATCTGACAGCAGAGATTTTATGGAAGCTTTTTTATATGATTCCTTTGGCGACATAGAAAAATCAAGTGATAAAGACGACGAATTAATAAAAGCAGCGTGGCCAAAAGAGGCAGACAGAAAAACATTTTTTGACGAAATGAATAAAGCATTTACTGGTCTTCATGGTGATTATATCTACCATAATGAACCTACAATGTCTAAATAGAAAACAATAATCAAATCATTAGACTTCGTTTATAGTAAGAAACGAAGTCTATTTGATATTTAATTGAAGCCTTAATAAATTAAATTTCAATGAAATAGAAATCTGCCATAAAAAATATTGAAATTTTTATAAAAATGTTTTGCATAAGCAAAAAACCAACCTATATTTGCACTCACAATTAGGGCGATTAGCTCAGCTGGTTCAGAGCACCTCGTTTACACCGAGGGGGTCGGGGGTTCGAACCCCTCATCGCCCACTGTCGTACCAAAAACCTCAAGTTCATTTCTTGAGGTTTTTTTATCGCATTTCTTCAATGAAATATTGTATAAAATCCATAAGTTGGTTTGAAGATAAATCTATATCGCCCACAAAAACTTCATTAGAAATAATGGAGTTTTTTTATTTTAAAGATTGCCCTTCTTCAGTCCGGCAAATTCCTTAAAAAGTAATCCCTAATATTTCCACCCATTATTTTATCAATATCCGTTTTTGAAAACCCTTCCTTTTTTAATGCGGCAACCATAAGTGGCAATCCTGTTACTGCAAAATGTGTTTCTAAAGCTCCATCCCAATCAGAGCCTAAGGCAACTTTATCAACGCCAATTTTGTCTGCGACATATTTTATAGATTTCGCTGTTGCTTCAGCATCTTTACCACAAACGGCAGTTTCCCACAAGCCAATGCCCACCAAACCATTTCTTCTTCCTATTTCCAATAAATGCGTATCCGAAAGATTGCGCTGATTGTCGCAAACTCCTTTTACACCAGTATGCGAAACCAAAACTGGTCCGTTGTGGTATTTAAAAACATCATCGATAGTTTGTTGTGAAGAATGTGCCAAGTCAATGGTTATGTGCAAACTATCCATTTTTTTGATTAACTGAATTCCTTTTTGGGTCAATCCACCTTTAACCATTCCGTGAGCAGAACCAGCCCATTCATTGTCAAAAAAATGTGCCAAACCAATGTATCTTACCCCAGCTTTATAAAACTCATCGAGATTGTTTAAATCATTTTCTAAGCAATGAGCTCCTTCGATTCCAAGCATTCCAGAAGTGAGTTTGTGATTCTTTCCTCGGTCAACAATAAACTGATTCATTTCTTTTTTATTGGTAATAACCCTGAACTGACCTTCAGATTTATCAGCAAAATTATGGAGAGATTCACATTGATGCAAAGCCCTGTTTTTGATGGAAAACCAAGTAGAAATTGGATTCAATTGCAAGAAATTAAGCAACGCAATTTGGTCACTAGCATTAGCATCATTTTTTTCGATGTTGATACCCTTCGGCACTTTACTTACAATTGTAAATACCTGAAAAGCCATGTTTGCCTGTTGCATTCGCGGCAAATCGACGTGACCATAATTGTTTTTTTTGAGAAAATTTCTGTCCCAAAGCAAGGCATCACAATGCAAATCAGCAATAAATGGTATTGAATCAAGGATAGCACTTTTAGGAAAATCAGTAGCCAAAGTAACTTTGTTTTTGGACTGATCGATATACTTTGGACCAAAAATAAAAGCTATTAGAGCGACAACCAATAATAGCTCAACAATAATTTTTAGAATCTTTTTAATGGTTTTCATTTTTTAACTTTCTTCCTTATTTCTTTCATCCAAATTTCATAACCCTTTGAATTCATATGCAAACTATCTTCCTTGAAAATAGATGGATTTGGTTTCGAATTTTCGAGCATTTGATTCCAAACACTAATGAAATAAGTGTGTTTTTCTTTTTTACAAAAATGCTCAATTCGGGCATTTGCATCCAACATTCTGTCTCGCATACCCCATCGAAGAGGACTGGGTTTTAGCGAAACATAATAGATATTTATCTTCGGGAATTTTTCTCTAATGTATTTGTAAAGCGTTATAAACCTGTCGAAAACAATCTTTCCAGTAACGGTGTCAGAAGAAGCAACATCATTTTCGCCACAGTAAATAACGATTTTTTCAGGATGGTATTTTTCAAAAATAGCTGCCCGATAATAGATAACATCCAATAATCTTGAACCACCAAAAGCACGGTTCAAAGGTGCATATTCAGGCAAATCTTGCTCTAATGTTTTCCAATAAGTAAAAGATGAACTTCCTATAAAAAGTGTTTTGTAATGGGTTGGCATCGCAATGCTATCCTGCTTTTTGAAAGCTTGAACATCATTCCAAAAAGGCTGATTTTGTGCCGACACATTGGCAACAATAAACAACATCTGGACGCAGATAATTGCTTTTAAAGTTTTTAGATTTAATTTCATTTAGTTGTTTTTATTTATCAAATCTATGCAATTATTTCTCCAATTCACATCGTTTGTAAAAATCTTTCAATACAAAAAATGCTTTCTTTTTAACTCCATCATTCGAAAGCAATCCTTTTCTATTGTAGCCATCCTGAATTCCAGGAAGCAATCTTCTTAGTGAATAAAAATAACACAAATGAAAACTAGTTTGCCGTTCAAATCAATTTTGGCATTATGGGCTTCTATTGTTCTAAAACCAATATTGTCTTTGAGAATTTGATAGTTTCACCCCAAGAAAACATCTTGTAATTTTGGTGATTCAAGTAACCAATATTATTATTTTTTGTCGAGGACTTTGTGTTTCTTAATAAACTCTTCAAAACAATAAGGCCTAAACAACTCATCATTAAAAGATGGCTTTTTTAAATGCTAAAATTGAGTATTACTATTACAAAAAATTCAAGGTTCTCTCTAGAGCCATTCCTCTGGAACCCTTTATGAGA
>JAEMQE010000018.1 GCA_022758945.1 Lentimicrobium sp.
ATATAACTTATGGAATACAAATGAATCAACGATCCAATTCCAGTTACAAACAATAACCAAATCAATGATAATTGGTCTATAAGAAATCCAAAATTCACATCGAATCTTTGAATTGAAATCCAATCGAATAAGTTGATGACAACAGGTTCTTGATTTGCGTTTCCAAATAAATATAAAGTTACCGCAAAAGAAACCACTACAGAAAGTGTTCCCACAATTCCCACGATGCTTTTGCCTGCTTTTTTACCCAGAAAAACATTAAATAAAAATCCTAAAAAAGGAGCTAATAGTAAGACTAAAACTAAACTTGTATCCATTGAAGATTATCCTTTTAAGTTTTTTAAATTTCCAACATCGATTGTGCCTAAATTTCTGAATATTGAAACTAAAATTGCCAATCCAACGGCAACTTCGGCAGCTGCAACAGCCATAGAGAAAAACACAAAAATTTGTCCTTGTGCATCTTGATGATAGGTCGAAAATGCCACAAACAAAAGGTTGACAGCATTCAGCATTATTTCGATTGACATAAATACGATGATAGCATTTCGTCTGTACAACACTCCAAAAACGCCAATACAAAAAAGTATTCCGCTGAGGAATATGTAATTTTCGATACCAATTTGATTCAAAATATTATTCATATTATTTCTCTAATTTTTCTTTTTTAGACAATAAAACCGCACCAATCATCGCTACCAAAAGCAATACTGAAGCAAATTCGAAAGGAACCATATATTCGTTTAACAGCACTTTACCCAACACTTTTATAGATTGGAAATCTTCGCCAGTTACATCATAACTTCCGTCTGCAATAGGTTTCGAATTAATGAAAATGGCAATTAAAACCAAACACATCAAACAGAAGGTGACAATTGCTCCTAATCGGGTAATTCTAGGTTTATGCACTTCATTTTCTTTGTTCAAATTCATCAGCATCACGGTGAATAAAAACAAAATCATAATAGCACCAGCATAGACAATTACGTGAACGATTGCTAAAAACTGAGCGTTTAATAACAAATAATGACCTGCAATTGAGAAGAAACAAATCACTAAATAGATGGCACTGTGTATCGGATTTTTGCTGTAAATTGTTAAAAATGCCGTGGCCAATGTGACAACAGACAGAATACAAAATATAATTTGTATGGGTGTTGCATTTGCGACATCAGGAATGTGTATCATTAGTTGGCGTTTTTAAGTTGAGCATTTTTCATTGCGATATCCAATGGCATAACCAATTTGTCTTTTCCAAAAATAAAATCTTCCCTGTTGTAACTCGCAGGAACTAATTCTTTAGAAATTGTCAAATAAATAGCGTCTTTCGGACAAGCTTCTTGACACAATCCGCAAAAGATGCAACGCAACATATTGATTTCATAAATCTCGGCGTATTTTTCTTCACGGTATAAATGTTTTTCGTCGGCTGTGCGTTCTGCTGCCTTCATCGTGATCGCTTCAGCAGGACATGATAAAGCACACAAACCACAAGCTGTACAGTTTTCACGACCTTGTTCATCGCGTTTCAACATATGTTGACCACGATAAACTGGACTCATTTCACGCACTTGCTCAGGATATTGAATCGTGGCTTTTTTTCTAAAAAAGTGCTTAATAGTAATCCATAACCCTTTGAATATGGCTATAAGATACATTCGTTCGAAAAAAGTCATCTCCTTATTAGAGACTATTTTTTTTCTTCCGGAAAGTGATATTTCTTGTATTGACATTTTTTAATTTTAGATTTTAGTTCCGATAGCTATCGGAATTGGATTTTTCAATTCAAAACCTGTTTTTCTTATTTTTTATAACCAATTTTAATTCTTTCAACTTTATTATCTTGCTTTTCCATCATTTCATCTAAATAAGAAAAGACCAATTCAATGTTTTTATCGTGATTAATTAATTTCTTCTTTATTTCTTCGATTTCTAATTTAACACTTAAATTATTGGTTAAAAGTTCTCGCATTTTAATAAAGGCTTCAACTATTTTAATGCTGAATTCAATTGCTCTGTCTGAACTTAATACATTTCCCAACATCATTGTTCCGTGTTCTGTAAAAACATAAGGCAAAGTTGATGAAAACTTTAATTTTTTGAGGTGGTCGCAATTTGCGACCACCTGTTCTTTTTCAATTTCTGTCAGCTGAAACATAAAATTAGGCGGAAACCGTTTTATATTTCTTTTCACTTGTTGGTTCAATTGTTTAGTTGTAACACTGTAAAGTGTTGCTAAATCAGAATCAACCATCACTTTTTGATCTCTAATAAGCAAGATTTTGCTCATTATAAATTCTTCTGTAATAATTAATTCTTCACTCATTTAGTATAATTCTGTTTTTATTTCTTGAGGTGGTCACAGATTGTGACCACCTCAATTCGTTCATTTATAGAATTTTAACCCATTTTTTAGCTAAAATTTTATTAGGTAGTCACAAATTGTGACCACCTCTTTTTTTATTTTGAAATCTTAAGGTGTCGCAATTTGCGACACCTTGAAAAAGCTAAAACCCTAAATAGGCCATTATTTCTACTCTCAAAAGAACAATCCCGGTAATTATAATATTAAAAATAGAAAGCGGGATTAAAATTCTCCAACCCAAATGCATCAATTGATCATATCTAAATCTTGGAATAGTCCAGCGAACCCACATATAAAAGAATATAAACCCACACAATTTTATGAATAAGGCAAAAACTCCTATAACATTGGCAATATTAACTCCCCAATTTTCAACTGCCCAACTCATTCCCGGGTAATTATATCCTCCGAAGAATAAAACCGCTAAAATAGTTGACGAAATAAACATATTAGCATATTCAGCAAATAAATAGAAACCCATTTTCATTGAGGAATATTCAGTATGATAACCTCCAATTAATTCGGTTTCACATTCTGGTAAGTCAAATGGAGTTCTATTGGTTTCTGCAAAAGCACAAATCAAGAATATAACAAAAGACAAAGGTTGATAAAAAACATTCCAATGCATTCCCGATTGTTGAACTGAGATTTCTTTCAAACTCAAAGTTCCTGTCATCATTAACAAAGCCACTACAGATAATCCCATTGCGACTTCATAAGAAACCATTTGCGAAGCAGCACGAACTGCTCCAATCAATGAAAATTTGTTATTTGAAGCCCAACCTCCAATCATAATTCCGTAAACTCCAACTGAAACAACGCCAAAAACATACAAAACTGCCACGTCAATATCAGTAGCTTGAAGTAAAATATCTCTTCCAAAAAGGTGAAATCTATCGCCCCACGGAATTACAGCACTTGTCATCAAAGCGGTTCCCATTGCAATTCCTGGTCCCACTAGAAATAAAAATTTATTTGGAGTATTGGGTGAAAATTCTTCTTTGGCAAACAATTTTAAACCATCGGCAAGAGGTTGAAATAATCCTCCCCAACCCGCACGATTTGGACCAACTCTGTCTTGAAGATATGCGGCTACTTTTCTTTCAGCCCAAGTAGAATACATTGCCATTATCATGGTAAAGGCAAACACCACAAGGATTACAACACTTTTTTCTATAATAAATGTACTATCCATTTTTTTTAGAA
>JAEMQE010000080.1 GCA_022758945.1 Lentimicrobium sp.
TATCAATATATTAGAAAATATATGAAAAAATCACTCATAATCATATTAACTTTTGTATTATTAAGTTGTGTGAAATTTGGTCAAAATAATAATGAAAAGCTAGTTGAATTACTTGTAAAAAAGGAAAAATTGACTGATATTCCTAAAACAACTATTGACTCAATTTCTCTTTCTAAAACCAGTGAAATGTTAGATGAAGATAAATTTTGGTTAATAATAGATAATTCTTTGAAGAAAAGTGAAAATCAAAATGACCAAGAAAAGATTTTAGTTAAAGAAATCGAACAACTTTCACCTAAAGAAATGATTGGCTTTCGATTAAGAACGGATAAACTTCTTTATGATACGTATAATTCTGATATGTGGTGTGCAGGTTATATTATGAATGGAGGTTGTTCTGATGATGGATTTGAATATTTTAGGTGTTGGTTAATATCAAGAGGAAAAAATACGTATTATAAAGCAAAATTGAATCCTGATTATCTTGTTAACGAGATTAGTAAAGATTCAGAAATTTATGATTTCGAAAGTTTTTGGTATGTTGCATTAACTGCGTTTAAAAACAAAACTGGCAAAGAATTATATGATTATATTGACAATGATAAGTTTACAACAAATGAAGGGAATTATCCAAAATTTAAATTTACTTGGCAAGAAGATAATCCAGAAAGTATGAGGAAAATTTGTCCAAGACTATATCAAAAATTTATGAAATAAATGTTTTTTTACCTCTCAAATAACCCCAAAGTTCCGCCAACCCAATCTTTATCTTTATTAAATTTCACGCCAATCATTTCTCCACGGCTCAATCGTGCCAAGTTGCAGAGTAGAGTGGGAGCGGCATCATTTTTTTTCCAAACGCAAAGCACGCGCACTTCGGCTTTTACTTTTCCGTCGGGAGATTGCAAAATAGGAATATAATGCACTTTTTTCTGAAGAATATAAAGTTCTTTTTCGACCACAGCTTCAACGTCTTCTTTTTTTACGTGAAAAATCACACCCGAACCCGAGAAAGAAAACAAAGGTTTCAATACATAATTTTCTAAGTCTTTCGGGATTTCGGTTAAATCGCTTAATAAAGTGGTTTCTATGAAATATTTTCCTTTCAGAAAAGGTAAAATAAACTTGCTAATTCTGAAAAACCAGTTGGGATGTCCGACCCATTCCACATCAAGATCGTCCGAGAAATGAAAATTTAGTTTCAAATCCGTTCGCAAATCCAGTTCGTCAAAAATCACGCGATTGTAGATTCTTTTTATCAGAATTTCTTCGCCATTTTCGTTTTTGTAAAAGAGTTGGTTTCCTTTCTTAATTAAATCTGTAACGCAAACTATCGGAATACTAAGATCTCTTCGGCAATAATAGAAATCAATTTTAGTGTTTTGCTTTTCAGGTTCAATTTCTAGGAGTATAACATTCTCTTTTGGATGATTGTTGCAAATTACTTCCTCCAGCGTTTCGAGATATTTCTGATATGTTATGTCATTAATAAACGGTGTCAAATCCTTTAGAAACGGATAATGATTCTTGAATTTTTCATAAAGATTAATTTGGTAATTGTACAAAGAAGGAAATCCTTGTACTTCAATTAATTTTGGAACAACAGCTCCGTTTTCTTCGCAAATTCCAAAATCTATGGCCAAGAAAGTGGTATGCTCATCTTCGTTTGGAACTTTATGGTTTAATTCTAATGATTTCTCTGTAAGCTTTTTAAAGTCTTTGTGTTGAATCAGTTTTATGACGTCAGCACAACCTTCCAGCATTTGCGCTTTTAACTCATTGGAGATAAAAAAAGGAGTTTCTCCAATTCGAAAAGTGGGTGCATAATCAAAATCAGAAGCAATATCGTCCTTGAATTCCTGATACTTTCTATCAGTAAATTGGGAATTGAATAAGTCACGATATTTTGGAATCATTAGGAATTTGATTTGTTAATTCGACAGCATTTTTTTGGTTTTCATCAAATCATTGATGGCAATTCGGAGGAAATTTGGAATCAAAGTTTCATTGGTTCGGTATATTTTATCATCATCAACTAAATCTTCGAGCATATTCCGGAACTTAGTATTGCCCTTCATTTTTTTGATTTTTTCTTTGGATTCTTTATTTCTCAAATTGGCAATAAAGCTAATCGGGTCGGCTTCTGGATGAAATTGAGTTCCCACAAAATAATCCGAAAAACGAACCGCCATAATCGCTCTTTCATACTGAACGTGATCCCGTATTTTTTCTAAAGAAATAATTTTAGCACCATTTTCAGAAAAAACATTCAAATGAGGCTGAACCACCTGATAATCTCTGGAATCTATGGCGTAAAATGGATCGGAAAGTCCTTCCAAAATAGGATCTTCAAGTCCTTCTTTTGTTTTGTGAATGGTCATTACTCCAAAAGAAGTATCGTGTCGCTTGGTGATTTCGGCTAAGCCAAAGTGTTTGCAAGCCATTTGAAACGAATGACAAATGAATAAAACGTGTTTTTTTACGGTGTTTTCATTGTTCCATTTGGTCAATTCATCAATGAAATCATAATATTTCAAGTCCCAATTTCCATCGCCGATCAAAGGATTTCCTGGGCCACCAGTCGAGATATAAATGTCAAATTTCTTAATATTTGGCAATTCTGATTTTCCTCTGACGTCAAAAACTTGGAAAGTAACTATTTGATTAAAACGGTTGATAATGTCAATGATACAACGCATTCCCTGATTAGGTTCGCCATTGTACATATCTAAAACCGCTATTTTTATGGTATTATTATTCATTTTTGGGGTTCTAATTTATTTGCAAAGGTATCGAATTTTAAATCTGAAATCAAAAATCGTTACTCGACAATCTGAAATCTAAAGTCCTTTTGTAAATTCGCAAGTAATAAAATCAACAACCTTGGTTAAGTCATTTGTATTTTCAAAAACAGCCAATTGTTTGTCAGCTCCGGTTCCGTTTTTCATAATTTCATAAACGTAATTAATTTGTTCCCGACTTCCCAATTCATCCACGACATCGTCAACAAATTCAAGCAATTCTACGATAAGCATCTTAGTTTCTACTTCTTTTTGAAGTCCAAAATCAATCATATTTCCATCGATTCCATAACGTGCGGCACGGAATTTATTTTCTTTAATCAAAGCAATCCGATAGACATTGTAACTCATATTATTCAAATTCATCTTGTATAATTTTGCCACAATAGCTTGAATAATTGCCACAATACACATGGTTTCATCCACAGTTAAACACATATCACAGATTCGAAATTCGATCGTATCGTAAAAGGGATGCAAGCGTAAATCCCACCAAATTTTCTTTGGATTATCAATGCAATTGGTTTTTACCAATGTATCTAGAAAATTATCATACGATGCAACAGAATCAAAATATTCTGGCAAACCAGTTCTGGGGAATTTATCAAAAACCTTGGTTCTAAAGGATTTATAACCGGTTTGTCTTCCTTCCCAAAAAGGAGAATTGGTAGATATTGCAAAAATATGAGGCAAAAAATAACAAGCTTGATTCATTATTTGCAACCCAATTTCACGGTTTTCAATCCCAACATGGCAATGCAT
>JAEMQE010000039.1 GCA_022758945.1 Lentimicrobium sp.
GTTCCAGTCACTCCACTGTTAGAAGTCATAGGCAAATCAGCCAAAATACTTCCCGAACAAATCGGAGCCACAGGACTAAAGACTGCCATAATCGGATTCACCACAATCGTCATCGTTGCCGGTGTTACCGTACATTGGCCAACAGTAGGTGTAAACGTATAAGTAGTTGTTGCTGTATTATTCATTACAGGCGCCCAAGTTCCAGTTACTCCATTGGTGGAAGTGGTAGGCAATGGAGCTAAAGCTTCACCCGAACAAATTGGTGCTACAGGACTAAAAGTTGCTACAATTGGATTCACTACAATGGTCATAGTTACAGGTATTGTCGCACATTGACCGGCGGTAGGGGTAAAAGTATAAGTAGTTGTGGCAGTATTATTTATTGCAGGCGACCAAGTTCCAGTTATTCCATTAGTAGAAGTCGTAGGCAAGGGAGACAAAACATCACCTGAGCAAATAGGAGGGATTGCAGGAGTGAAAATAGCTACTAATGGATTTACAATAATTTGTACCGTAATAGGCAAAGCGCATTGTCCAATATTTGGGGTTGGTGTAAAAGTATAGGTTCCAGAAGTTGTATTGCTTACGGTTGTAGGACTCCATGTTCCAACAATACCATTATTTGAAATATTTGGCAAAACAGGAGGGGTATCATTTTGACAAATAGACGCAGGCAATGTAAACTTAGGCGTTACATTTTTTACAACAAAAATAGTAAAAGACAATGTATTTGCACACTGACCGGGATCTGGCGTAAAAAGATAGGTAGCAGTAGTAGTATTACTTACTATAGAAGGATTCCAAGTTCCGGTAATTCCATTAGTAGATGTGGTTGATAAAAGAGGAGCTATTCCATCCTTACAAATTGCAGGTAAAGTAGCGTCAAATTCAGGGTCGATTTTTGTATTTACAACTACAGCTGCTGTGCTTTGAATAATTGACGTAGCACCAAGAAAATCCGTAATAACTAAAGAATAAGTTCCGGCATTTGTAGGGTTAACATTATTTATAACTGGATTTTCATCCGTTGAAACATAGCCATTTGGACCAGTCCAACTAAAAGTATATGGAGCAGTTCCTCCACTTGGATTTGCAGTAAGAGTTAAAGTATCTCCTTCACAAATAGAGGTTGAAGATGCTGTTGGACTTGTTATTGGATCTAATAAAATTGATATTGTTTTATTAATTAATACAGAATTTGTATTAATTTGAGAAATAGGGGAATCCGTTTTTAGATTTAACCCGTTACCAATACTAGCAAACGAATTGAAAGGAAAAAGACTTAAAAATATAGCAACTAATAAGTAAATTTTTTTCATTGACTTTAGGGTGTTAGTTAATGTTGAAGTGTAAAGGAATAACATAAACAGTTATTTTACAATTATTTGGATGAAAATTGTCCGATGAACAACACAATCTTTATCAAAAATACAATTATTTAGTTAAAAGTTACAATGAATTTGCCAAAATAAATCCGCTCGTCCAAGCATTCTGAAAGTTAAATCCTCCAGTTATTGCATCAATATTGATTATTTCTCCTGCGAAATAAAGGTTGTTGTGGAGTTTACTTTCCATAGTTTTGAAGTTGATTTCCTTTAAATCAATGCCTCCAGCCGTTACAAACTCTTCCTTGAAAGTGCTTTTTCCATTGACTTGAAAACTGGAATTGGTCAATTGATTCGCCAAGTTTTGCAGTTGAATTTTCGATAAATCAGCCCATCTCGTTTCCTCTGAAATAGTGGAAGCCAAAACCAAACTTTCCCATAAACGATTCGGAAAATCGAAAGGCGATTTCTTGGAAACCGCTTTTTTGGCGTGTTCCTGTTTTAAATTTTTAAGGATTTTTTCGGTTTCATCTGCATCGACATCGTTCAGCCAATTAACGAAAATGGTAAATTGATAATTCTTCTCCGCTAAAATTCGGGCTCCCCAAGCCGACAATTTCAAAATCGCCGGTCCACTCATTCCCCAATGTGTGATTAATAATGGGCCCGTTGAGATCAATTTGGTGTCTTTTACTTTTATTGAAACTTGTGCCGAAACGCCGGGCAATTCCTTTATTCTAGCATCTTTAATATTAAAAGTAAATAGGGAAGGAACGGGAGTCACAATGGCATGACCAAAATTTTGTAACATTTCCCAAATTTTAGGATTGCTTCCCGTGGCGAGAATTAGTTTTTCGGCGATGTAATTTTCGGTTTGGGTTTCAATTTTCCAAAAATTATCTTTTTTGAAAATCGATTGTACGCTTTGTCCAGTCAAAACCGTAATTCCCAATTTTTGAGTCGCTTTAAGAAAGCAATCAATGATGGTTTGTGACGAATTCGAAACAGGAAACATTCGACCATCGTCTTCAATTTTGAGTTCCACACCGTGATTGCTGAACCATTCCACAGTGTCGCCAGAGCAAAATTGATGAAAAGGACCACGCAATTCTTTCTCGCCTCGTGGATAAAATTTCACTAATTCGTTGGGTTCAAAACAGGCGTGAGTCACATTGCATCTTCCGCCGCCAGAAACTCTGACTTTAGACAATACTTCGTTTCCACGTTCGAGAATAGCTACTTTAAGTTTTGGATTCTTTTCCACAATATTGATTGCCGTAAAAAATCCCGCCGCACCACCGCCAACAATTATAATATCGAAATTCTGGTTCATATTTTATCTGGAAAATTCGAAATAATTCCGTTTACGTTGAATGATTTTATTTTTTGAATGGCATCTTCCGAGTTCACAGTCCAAGGGAAAACCTCAAAGCCATTTTCTTGCATCAAAGCTACATTTTCTTTGGACAATAACACATAATCTGGATTGATAGAAAAGGCTTTTATTTTTTTGGCGAAAGCCAAAGCGGCTTCAATGGATTCTTCGGTTAAAACGCCAATTCGGATTTTAGGGTCTAATAAATGAAAATCTTCCAACATTTTCCAATCGAAACTAGAAATCAGAAAATCGTTAATCTCCCATTTTTTATCTGAAATGTAATGATTTATCAGGTCGTTTACAGGTTTTGCTGTTCCAATTCCTTTGAGTTCGATGTTGATAAAACAACGTCGGTGTACCAAATCAAAAACTTCAATCAATGTTGGAATTTCTTGATTTTTACCTGAGAGGAATTTTTTTAATTCTTTTAAAGTAAAACCTCCAACTGCACCTTTTCCGTTGGTAGTTCTGTCAATAGTCTCATCGTGAATCACAACTAATTCACCATCCGAACTCAAATGCACATCGAGTTCAATGCCGTCAGCATTCAAATCAATTGCTTTTTCAAATGAAATTAAGGTGTTTTCAGGTTCATAACCCGATGCGCCACGATGTCCAATTTTCTTCATTTACTGGGTTTTGAATACAAAAAAAAGCAAAATATTCAAGTTAAGTCATTTATATGTTTTTTATTTCTTAAAAAAGATAGGGCTATTTAAAAAAAGTCGGATATTTACCTAATATTTTTTTAAAAGCAACTCTTTAAATTTTAAAATTACATTTATGAAAAAGACCATTTTATCATTCCTGTTAA
>JAEMQE010000180.1 GCA_022758945.1 Lentimicrobium sp.
TGGAACGAAAACTACTTACTGAAAGTTTTAAGTCTTAAAGTATGAGTTTGCCCTGGGTTAGTAGTGATATTTTTTATTAATGAGTCAGGATAGTATTATATTTGTAAAAACAAAAGAACATAAATGGCACATTTCAAAAAAGAAAATGATTTACCAAAATCAAAAATTACGGCAAATTCACTCAGTAAAGCAACTATCATATTCAAATATGCCAGTGGTCATCGCTGGAAATTTTACGTAGGACTCGTTTTTCTATTGCTTACTGGTGCAACTGCTTTGGCTTTTCCGAAATTAATGGGAATGTTGGTAGACTGTGTCAAGGATAAAAGTTATTCCCAAGTGAACAACATCGCTTTATTACTGATTCTCATATTATTTTTGCAATCCATTTTTTCGTTTTTCAGAGTATCCTTATTCGTCAATTTTACGGAACACACGCTCGCCAATCTTCGCCTTTCGTTATACAGTAATTTGGTAAAACTGCCGATGTCTTTCTTTTCGCATAAACGAGTTGGAGAATTAAACAGCCGTATCAGTTCCGACATCACACAAATTCAAGACACATTAACCACTACTATTGCTGAATTTTTGCGTCAATTCATTTTAATCATTGGCGGTATCATTCTATTGGCCACCGAAAGTATCAAGTTAACCTTATTAATGCTTTCCGTAGTTCCGCTTGTAGCTGTCGCAGCAGTGATTTTTGGTCGATTCATTCGGAAATACTCCAAAAAAGTACAGGATCAGGTTGCCGAAAGTCAGGTTATTGTTGAAGAAACGATGCAGGGAATCAGTATTGTAAAGGCTTTCGCCAATGAATGGTACGAAATTGCCCGCTATGATGGTAAAATAAAAGAAGTGGTAAAACTGGCCATCAAGGGCGGTAAATACAGAGGTTATTTTGCTTCCTTCATCATTTTTTGTCTTTTCGGAGCAATTGTTGCCGTGGTTTGGTTTGGTGTTCGATTGAGCATCAGCGGCGAAATGAGCGTGGGACAATTAATTTCCTTTGTTTTGTATTCGACTTTCGTTGGCGCTTCTTTTGGCGGAATCGCCGAGCTTTATGCCCAGATTCAAAAAGCTGTCGGAGCCACAGAACGCGTTTTTGAATTATTGGACGAAACTCCTGAAAAAATTAACTCTACTCAAAATTCGCATTCAGTTCAAAAGATACAAGGAAATGTTACTTTCAAAAATGTGGGATTCACCTACCCTTCCAGAAAAGAAATGAAAGTCTTGAAAGGTGTCAGTTTCACAGCTAATTTTGGTCAAAAAATAGCTATTGTGGGACCAAGTGGCGTTGGAAAATCCACAATTGCTTCCTTATTGTTGCGCTTTTATGACATTGACAGTGGCGAAATATTGATAGACGGAAAAAATATTTATGATTATGATTTAGAAAATCTTCGTGGGAATATGAGTATTGTACCTCAGGATGTGATTCTTTTTGGCGGAACTATCAAAGAAAACATTGCTTATGGAAATCCAAATGCTACTGATGAAGAAATTATTTTAGCCTCAAAACAAGCCAATGCTTTGAGTTTTATTGACAGTTTTCCTGAAAAATTTGAAACTGTCGTTGGCGAACGCGGCGTTAAACTTTCCGGAGGACAAAGACAACGTGTAGCAATCGCTAGAGCCTTGCTGAAAAACCCAAGTATTTTAATATTGGACGAAGCCACATCCTCATTGGACAGTGAAAGCGAAAAACTAGTTCAGGAAGCATTGGAAATTTTGATGGAAGGAAGAACAAGCATCATTATAGCACACCGCCTTTCGACTATTCGTAGTGCGGATCAGATTTTGGTATTGGATAAAGGTGTCATTTCAGAACAAGGAACACATCAGGAATTGATTGCTTTAGAAAACGGTATTTATAAAAACCTGAGTAATTTGCAGTTTAGCCATTCATAATATTTTAATTCCAATAAAAAACTCCATTCCGCTAAAACAGAATGGAGTTTTTTTTTAAAGAACAATTTTTTTATTACTTCCCTTTTCTTCTGTTTCTCTCCGCTTTTATCATTGATAATTCACGGCTGGTTTGTCCGGCTACTGAAGTGTTTTCTTCGGCACGACGAATCAAATAGGGCATCACGTCTTTTACGGGTCCAAAAGGCAAGTATTTGGCAACATTATAACCGTTTGCGGCTAAATTAAAACTGATATTATCGCTCATTCCGTATAATTGACCAAACCAAATTTTATTGTCAGTTGCTTTTATTCCTTTTTCTTCCATCAAATTCATCAAGAAATCAGTACTTGCTTCATTGTGAGTTCCTTCAAAAACAGACATATTATTATCCACCATATATTTCACGGCAGCATCATAATTTTCATCCGTAGCTTCTTTTGAAGCACAAATAGGTGTTGGATAGCCCTTTTCAATAGCACGCTCATTTTCTTTTTCCATATAAGCACCACGCACTAATTTCATCCCAATGTGAAAGCCTTCTGCTTTTGCCTTTTCGTGCAGTTTTTTCAAATAATCCAATCGATCCCAACGATACATTTGCAAGGTATTGAAAACTATAGGTTTCAATTTATTGTATTTCTGCATCATTTTTTCAACCAAATTATCGACAGCATCTTGCATCCAGCTTTCTTCGGCATCAATTAATAATGCTACATCGCTATCATAAGATGCCTTGCACACTTTTTCAAAACGAGCCACTACTTTATTCCATTCTTCTTCTTCGGCTGGTGTTAATTTTTTTCCTAAACTAACTTCTTCGTATAAATCGATGCGACCAAAACCAGATGGTTTAAAAACCGCAAATGGAATTGCCTTTTTTTCTTTGGCAAAATCAATCAGTTTCAAGGTTTTTTCTAAAACAGTGTCAAACTGTTCTTCTTCTTCCTTACCTTCAACAGAATAATCCAAAACAGAGGAAACTCCTTTGGCAAACATTTTATCCACTACAGGAATACAATCGTCTTCGTTAACGCCACCACAAAAATGGTCGAAAACAGTAGCACGAATCAAACCTTCGACCGGTAAATTTGCCTTTATGGCAAAATTTGTCACCGCAGTTCCTATTCGAACCAAAGGCTGATTATCAATTAATTTGAAAAGAAAATAAGCTCTATCCAGTTCGGTATCGCTTTTTAATGAAAAGGCAATTTGTGTGTTATTGAATAAATTTTTCATTTTTTGTTATATTTTTGTACAAATATAAAGAGAGTTTTGAATATTATTCAGTAAAATTTACCTTATTTTGCGGTTTCAATCAATAAAATAAAATGCAAACAATTCAAGCCAATAATTATCCCATTTATTTTAACGAAAAGGGATACGAAGCCTTAAATTCTTTTCTAAACGAAAGTAAATATTCGAACCTATTTATCATTGTTGATAACAATACCAATGAGTTTTGTTTGTCAAGATTCCTTCCTTTTTTAGAAACCAATCTTACGATAGAAATTGTTGAATTTGAAGCGGGAGAGCCTAATAAAAATATTGAGACTTGCGTCCAAATATGGAATGTGTTGACCGCGCTTGGAGCCGACCGAA
>JAEMQE010000176.1 GCA_022758945.1 Lentimicrobium sp.
AATAGTACTCAGACGGTGTGTTTATACTCTTGATTTTTAAAACTATAAAACAGGATTTAACAATTGAATTCAACAACTTATGTTTTTAATACAACCTTAATCCAATAAATATATTATGAAATCTATCAAAATTATCTTGTTATTGCTGTTGTCCTCTCATTTTATCTCTGCACAAAATTTATCACCTTATACATTAGGATTTGAAACCAATGAAACCATTTCGAATATCAGTAAAAAACTATCGAGTAATCTCGAACTTAACGGAATAAACGTAGTAGGAAATTACCAACCAGCTAACGATAAGAACAGATTTATAATAGTTTTCAGCTCGCCAGAACTTGAAAGTGCTGTAAAAAAAATAGGTGGCTTAAGCGGATTTGCCTCAACACTTCGAATTGGAATTACCAGTGAAAATGGAAAAACAATTGTTTCCTATACAAATCCTAACTATTGGGGAAATGCCTATTTTAGAAACGATTTCGATAAAGTATCTTCGAATTACTTGACTCTAACTAAACATTTAGAGAGCGCAATGAAAGCAAGTGGTTCATTTGTTGGAAAAGCATTTGGCTCAAAAAAAGGATTGCCAGTTAGTGAATTGCGTAAATATCATTATATGTTTGGAATGCCCTATTTTGATGATACAGTAGAGTTAGGAACATTCAGCAATTATAATGCTGCTGTTGCAAAAATTGATTCGTCAATAAAAAAAGGGAATCCCAGTGTAAAAATGATTTACAAAGTTTCTATTCCTGGCCAAGAATTAACCCTTTATGGTTTTGCTCTTTCAGGCGAGAATGGTGAGGGCAAATTCTTACCAATTATTGATACAGGCTCTCCAAAACAAACTGCATTCCTTCCATACGAAGTTTTGGTAATAGGCAACAAAGTACAAATTCTTCACGGTCGATTTAGAATTGCGCTCTCTTTTCCGGATTTAACTATGGGAACATTCTCTAAAATTATGTCAACTCCTGGCAATATTGAAAGTTTATTAAAACAAGTGGTAAAATAAATTTTGTTTTAGCAAATAACAAAAGGCTATTTTCCTAAGAAAACAGCCTTTTTATTAAAATATTTTTATTTTTTAGATAATCAACATCGCATCACCATAAGAATAGAATTTATATCCTTCTTTGATTGCTTCGTCGTAAGCTCTTTTCATTAAATCGTGGCCACAAAAAGCAGAAATCATCATTAATAAAGTCGATTTTGGCGTGTGAAAGTTAGTAATCATACAAGTTGCCAAGCTAAAATCGTGAGGAGGAAAAACGAATTTATTCGTCCAACCTTCGAAAGGATTCAGCGTTCTTTGTGATGAAACTGAACTTTCAATGGCACGCATAGAAGTAGTTCCAACTGCACAAATGCGTTTTTTATTTGCTTTTGCGTTATTAACAATATCACAGGCTTCCTGGGTAATTTTCAATTCTTCAGAATCCATTTTGTGTTTTGATAAATCTTCAACCTCAACAGGATTGAAGGTTCCTAAACCTACGTGAAGTGTCACTTCGGCAAATTTTATTCCTTTGATTTCCAGTTTTTTCAACAAATGTTTAGAAAAGTGTAAACCGGCAGTTGGTGCTGCAACAGCTCCTTCTTCTTTGGCATAAATGGTTTGGTAACGATCCGCATCTTCCGGAGTTACGTCTCTGCTAATGTATTTTGGAATTGGCGTTTCGCCAAGTTCAGTCAATTTATTTCTGAATTCTTCATAAGAACCATCATAAAGAAAACGCAAAGTTCTTCCGCGTGAAGTTGTATTGTCAATAACTTCGGCAACTAATGAATCATCATTGCCAAAATATAATTTGTTTCCAATACGGATTTTACGTGCCGGATCAACCAATACATCCCAAAGGCGTTGTTCTGCATTTAGTTCTCTAAGTAAAAAAACTTCGATTCTAGCTCCTGTTTTTTCTTTGTTTCCGTATAAACGTGCTGGAAATACTTTTGTATTGTTTAGAATTAAAACATCGCCATCATCGAAATAATCGATAACATCCTTAAATGTTTTGTGTTCAATAGTTTGTTTTTTTCGGTCAATAACCATTAGACGAGCTTCGTCTCTGTTTTCGGCTGGATATTCTGCAAGAAGTTCTTTTGGTAAATGGAATTGGAAATGTGATAATTTCATTTGAAAAAGTTATGGGTTATGAATTAATTAATTACAAGTTTTGAAGTCATAATTTTAAATCGTGTGCAAATATACGATTGTGAGATAGGCGTTGTCAAGTGTTTCGGAGTTTATTTTTGTTTTTGCCGCAAAGACGCCAAGTCACAAAGTTTATATTTCAGAGATTTGGAATCCAATACTTTTCAAATCATTCCAAAAATCAGGAAAGGATTTCGAAACAACTTCTGCATTTTCGATAATTATGGGCACTTTTAAAGCCAAAGGTGCAAATGCCATTGCCATTCTGTGATCGTTATAGGTACCAATTATAACATTAGAATTGATTTGACTTGAAGGTTTAAGTGTCAAACTTTCATTTGTAACTGAAATAGTAGTGCCAAGTTTTGTAAGTTCAACCTTTAGAGCTTCTAATCTGTCCGTTTCTTTTATTTTTAATGTATGCAAGCCCGTTAAATGGCAGCCAATTCCTAATCCGAGACAAGTCACCACAATGGTTTGAGCAATGTCTGGGCAATTGTTTAGTTCCAAGTTTAAAGTTTCAAGTTTTAATTTGTTCTGTTTAACAAGAATAATTCTGTTTTCTTTGAATTTGGTTTCTACTCCAAGTTTTGAATAGATTTCTGCCAAAGCGGAATCGCCTTGCAAGCTATTTTCTTTATAACTGGATAAAGTAATTGTTGTTCCTTCTTTGGCCAAAGCCACAATAGAATAAAAATAAGAAGCCGAAGACCAATCGGATTCTACCGTAAGGGTTTTAGGTATCAGGTGTTGGGTGTTGGGTTTTACTATAATTATATTTCCAATGAATGAAGTTTCAACTCCAATTTCGTTCAGCAAAGCCAATGTCATTTTTATGTAAGGAACTGAAGTAATTTGTCCTTCTAATCTTAATTCGATTCCGTTTTCAAGCTTTGAAGCTATCAGCAAAAGAGCTGAAATATATTGGCTGCTCACACTTGCAGGCAAAGAAACGTTGCTTTTTATAAGTTTTTGCCCTGTGATTTTTATTGGCGGAAAACCTTCATTTTCAACGTACTCAATTTTGGCTCCCAATTGTCGCAAAGCATCTACCAAAATTTTAATAGGTCGCTCTTTCATTCTTGGAGACCCTGTAAGAGTCACGCTTCTATTTTCCTGAATGGCAAAAAATGCGGTCAAAAATCGCATTGCTGTTCCTGCGTGATGAATGTCTATGACTTGGGTGTTGGGTGTTGGGTGTTGGGTATTGAACAACGCCATTTGCATTACTTCACTATCATCAGAATTTGAGATGTTCTCTATGGTAATATTTGGAAACAAAGCCTGAAGTAACAATAAACGATTAGTTTCAGACTTAGAACCCGTTATTTTAATATCAGATTGCGGATTGCA
>JAEMQE010000097.1 GCA_022758945.1 Lentimicrobium sp.
GATCAACGGCCAACTATTCTGCACAATAGTGACAAAAATGAATCCTCCTCCTTAACCAAACTTTTGATGTGACCCACGGAAGGAAAAAAGGGATGTCATACTTGCGTTTACCCCTTTCCCCCTTGTCACAAAGTGTCATAAATTTTTGAACTCCCCCCCCCTTTATGGACGGCCCCTTATATGTGAATGAACAGATGATACATTTACACAAACTTTTATATATGTATCTTATCTGTCAATAACTTTGCTTCTTGATTGACTGCTTTTTTCGTTCTTTCTTTCTTTCTTTCTTTCTTTCTTTCTTTCTTTCTCTACTTTCTCTTCTTTCTTTCTCTTCTTTCTTTCTCTTCTTTCTTTCTCTTCTCTCTCCAGTCATTCATTAAACGATTGAACAAATTGTTGATAGAAAAAAAGTTATTTAATAAAGGAATATGAAAATGACATCAAAGAATATCGCAAAGTTCAAAAGTTTTGAGGAATCATGTTTTTCTTTCTTCGGTCATTCCTTAAACGATTGAACAAATTGTTGATGGAAAGAAAGTTTATTAATAAAAGAATATGAAAATGACATCAAAGAATATTGCAAAAATCAAAAGTAGCGGTGAACGTGTCCTTCTTTCTTCAGTCAGATTGAACAAATTGTTGATAGACAGAAAGTAATTTAATAAAAGAATATAAAAATGACATCAAAGAATATCGGCGCAAAGAAAAATCAATGTTTAAATAACTTCAAAGAACAATTTTTTTTCATTCAATTTCATTAAGTTTGTGTCTATAGATATTGGTAGGATTGATGATTATAAAACTGTTGGAGTTTGTTTGATTCAGTTTAGTTTTGATATAGATTCGATTCAATAAACATGGAAAGTCTAAATCAGGATGATAATGCTAATTTATCGGATTTCATTTCAAAATCAGCTATTTTGGATGGAAAATACTTCACCATAGTTAAAGTTGCTGATGATAATGTAAAGATTAAAGCAAAATGTAATTTTTGCTCAAAAAAGACAGTCATATCTGGATCAATTAATGCACTGTCGAATTTCACAACGCATTTGAAAGTAAGTTATTTTATTTGAATAATTTTCTGGAATTTCTGTGATTAAAACTTTAAATTTACTAACATTGTTGATTATATTTTTGCTCAGAGAATGCATTCCGAAAAATTCAAAGATTACCAAAAATACAAAAACGAATGGGTTAGACCCGAATCAGCTGTAAAACGTGGCGTAAGGAGGAAAGCAAACGAGGACATAGATATAGAGATTAACAATAACAAACAACCTAAAACAGAACTAGTGCAGTCAAAGTTATTTCGTACTGTTAATGTTGTTACTCAAGCTACAGTTGATAAACTTATAACTAATTTTATTATAAAAGGAATGCACGCCCTATCAACAGTTGAACAACCTGAGTTTATTGAACTTGTAACTGGATTATGTGCTTCTGCCATTGTTTTGTCTAGGCGCACACTGGGACGACGTATTAATGACAGTTTTGAAGTTAAAATGAATGAAATTAAAGAACAAATTGCCAAAGTGCAAACAGTTTGCACAACTGCTGATATTTGGTCAACTCCAAAGCGGAGTTTTATGGGGATTACATGTCATTGGGTCGACCCAGAACTTTTTATTCGCAAGTCAGTAGCTCTAGCTTGTAGGCGTTTCACAGGAGCACATACATATAATCGAATTGCGGAACTTCTCTGTGATATAAATGATGAATTCGGAATGTCTCCAACAAAAATTATTGCAACAGTGACAGATAATGGAGCAAATTTTGTTAAAGCGTTCAAGGAATTCAGTGTACAAGTGAACTTCGGAGCACAAATAGATGATGACACAGAAATCAGCCAGGTTGAAACTATCATTGAAGACAATGGTGATCATGATGCAGTTAAATTTATAAAAATTTTTGATTTACCGGACATGGAATCTTCTAGCGACTTTTGTAACAATGATGTTGTCCTCCCAACTCACATACGATGCAGCACGCACACTCTGAGTCTTGTGGCAACAACTGATGCTTCTACGGCTATAAAAAATTCTGGAATGTTCGCACGTCTTAACCATGCTGCTATGGGCAAATGCTCTGCATTATGGAATTCTTGTTCACGCCCCAAATCGGCTGAAAAAATATTTGATATATGTGGTTGTAACCTACCATCACCTTGCGCCACTAGGTGGAACTCCATGTATGATAGTCTCAAAGGTTTGCTCAAAAAGCGAGACTTATTATCTAAGCTTATGATTGAACTAAAGCTGCCATCTTTCAAAGAAGTTGAGTTGGAATTTCTGGAAGAATACTGCCAAATTTTAGAACCGATTGCAGCAGCTTTAGATAGACTGCAAGGTGATAAAAACTGTTTTTACGCCGATTTGGTTCCAACTCTGTTTAAGGTTAGCAGTCAACTTTCTGCATTGAATTCTTCTGTAAATTGGTGCCACTGTCTACCACTTCTCAAAGCAATTACAATAGGATTTAACAGCAGGTTTGTTGATTTTCTTCAATTAATCCCAAAAGTGAACCAGGCTATTTTAGCAACTATAACTCATCCATATTTTAAATTGCGCTGGTTGCCACAGTCTATGAGTGATCATAGAAATCGCTTGCAAGCTGCTTTTGTTTCAGAAGCTAAAAAGGTATTACAATCAACTCCTCATGATGCGCACAATACATCTAACAGTGCTGAGTCTGATGATGATTACTTTGGCTTTAGACTGAACACTTCCGAATCTGCCAATGCCACCACTTCAAGTTCCAATGATAATGTTGGTGAACTTGAGGCTCTTCAATATTTGGAGGATTCAAGAAAAGATTTATCTATGTTAAATAATTACCCGACCATAAAACAGCTATTTTTGCGTTATAATGCTACGTTGCCATCTTCGGCACCCGTTGAGCGTCTTTTTAGTTTTGCTGGAATAATAACAAGACCTCACAGACGCAAATTAAGTGATAAGCTGTTTGAAAAACTATTGTTGCTTAAAAATAACTAGTAAAATTAAATTCTTTTGGATTATAACAATTTTCAATGAATTGGATAAACATTTTTTTTTGCTTTTTAATATTTTAATAAAGAGGAAAAAATTGAGTTTTTTTTCAAATGGTTTGATGTAATTTAATTTCATGTAATTTAAAATTAGTAATTTGTAATTAGTAATTTGGCTCTTTTATCAAATGTAATTTGTAATTGGTATCGAAATTACAATATTTAGAGTATTTTGTAATTTGTAACGAAATTACAATATAGTGTGTAATTTGCCCATCTCTGCCGGTATCTATGTTTGATATACCATTTTAAAATAGTTTAGTAAAATTGTACTTAGTCGCCGTAAAACACGAACAAACGATTATAAACCGCTTAGTGCGTAGTGTTAGAGTTAGATGGAGGGTACAAAGAGAAAAAGTTTGGTTAGGGAATATTTTTTGAGTATTGAAGGCAATACAAATGTCAAATGCAACGTCTGTGGAGCAACATTATCTCGGGGA
>JAEMQE010000165.1 GCA_022758945.1 Lentimicrobium sp.
CGATTACCGATGATGTTTCGGTGATTTCGATTATTGGTCAGGATTTGAGCACTTTCCACAAACCCTATACTTCTTTGATTAAAAATAAAGTCGTACCGATACTTTTCAATAATACTGTAACGGGCAAAAATGTGAGTTTGGTAGTTAAGAAATCCCAATTGAACAAGGCGTTGAACGTGATTCACGGAGAGATTTTTGGAGTTTCGAAGAAAATTAATATTGCCATTTTTGGTCACGGATTGGTTGGCGGAACTTTGATTAATCAAATTCTGGAATCAGCTGCCGCTATTGAAAAACGCAAGGATATAAAACTGAATATTTTTGCTATTGCCAATTCTAAAAACTTGCTTTTGAACAAAAACGGAGTTTCACAAAATTGGAAAAACGAGATTCAAACCAATGGTTTTGCCTACACCATTGCGGATGTTATTGATTATGCCACTGCCAATAATTTAGAGAACTTAATCGCGATTGACAACACTGCAAGTGCCACCTTTGTAGAAAATTATGTTACATTGGCCGAAAGCAGTTTCGATTTGATTTCTTCGAATAAAGTGGCGAATACGTTGAGTTATAAATTTTACAAAGACTTGCGAAAAGTATTGGCCGATAATCAAAAGTCTTATTTGTATGAAACCAATGTGGGTGCAGGATTACCATTAATTGACACCATTAAATTATTGCATCTTTCGGGTGAAAATATCACCAAAATTAAAGGAGTTTTCTCCGGAACTTTGAGTTATTTGTTCAATAATTTCTCTGCAAAAGACGTTCCTTTTAGCGATATTCTGAAAGAAGCCGTCGCCAATGGTTACACCGAACCGGATCCAAGAGAAGATTTATGCGGTAACGATGTGGGTAGAAAATTGCTAATTTTGGCAAGAGAATTAGACTTGCAAAATGAGTTTGATGAAATCAATATTCAAAACCTAATTCCAGAGCAATTGCGTGAAGGAAACGTTACTGATTTCTTGCATAAATTGGCAGCATTCGACCCTATTTATGCTAAAATAAAAGAAGATCAAGAACCAAATCACGTTTTGAGATACATCGGCGAATTGTCGGGAGATTTACAAAATGACAAAGGAAATTTGGAAGTAAAATTAGTTTCCGTACCTTCGGATACCGCTTTGGGCGGATTGAAAGGTTCTGATTCCTTCTTCGAAATTTACACAGAATCCTACGGAGACCGACCAATCGTGATTCAAGGAGCTGGCGCAGGTTCGGCAGTTACGGCAAGAGGGGTTTTTGGAGATTTATTGAGATTGTCGGAGAAAGGTTAGAGATTTCAGATTGTAGGTTAACGATTTTTGATTTCAGATTTAAATAAAAATAAACAATAGTTATGATAATAGTCTTTAATGGAGCATATTTCGAGGCAATGAATGTTAGAAATTTGTTGGAAGAAAAAGAAATTTCAGTTTTTATCCAAAATGAATATATGTCAAGTATAGAGCCTTGGGTTGTTACTTCGGGAGGTTTAAATCCTGTAAAGTTGCAAGTTGATGAAGCAGATTTTGAGGATGCTAAAATTGTAGTTCAAAATTATTTAGATGGGAATAATAATATAGAAACGGGAGATAAATAAAACAATGAAAGTAACATTAGAAAGAGTAAACGAAAACTTCCACTTCGAATTGAAAAACGAACGTGGACACATTGTAAATGTAGATGCGCGTCCAGATTTTGGAGGTAATGATATGGGCGCAAGTCCAATGGAATTAATCTTGATGGGAGTGGCTGGTTGCAGCGCAATCGATATGATTTCGATTTTGAAAAAGCAACGTCAGGAAATTACTTCTTTCAAAGCGGAGGTTGAAGGAGAACGCGTGCAAGTTGGCGAAGCAAAACCTTTCAAAGATATTTATGTGGTTTTTTACTTAGAAGGAAACATCAAAGAAGACAAAGCTTTAAAAGCTGCTCAACTTTCTTTTGAAAAATATTGCTCGGTTGCCAAAACAGTCGAACCTACAGCAACGATACATTATAAAGTAGTTTTGAACGGAGTGGAATTAGCTAAAATCTAAAACTATCAACCATAAACTAAAAACAACAAACAACAAACGTTACAATGAACGAACAAGAATTTGGTTTTGAAACCCAAGCCATCCGCAATCAATTAGAGCGCACACAATATTTAGAGCATTCCGTGCCTTTGTACTTAACTTCTAGTTTTGTCTTTGAAGATGCCGAAGATATGCGCGCCTCATTTGCCGAAGAGAAAGAGCGAAATATTTATAGCCGTTACAGCAATCCAAATACCAACGAGTTTGTGGATAAAGTTTGCCAAATGGAAGGTGCAGCAGCTGGTTTTGCTTTCGCATCCGGAATGGCTGCGGTCTATTCCACCTTGGCGGCTTTGTTGAATTCAGGCGATCATATCGTTTCGGCAGGCAGTGTATTTGGTGCAACACACTCTTTGTTTATCAATTATTTTCCAAAATGGGGAATTGAAACTTCGTATTTTGACATTGACAAACCGGAAACTATTGAAAGTTTTATCAAACCCAATACCAAAATTCTTTTTGCTGAATCGCCAACCAATCCAGCTGTAGATATTATTGACTTGGAATTGCTTGGAGCTATTGCCAAAAAACACAATTTGATTTTGATTATTGACAACTGTTTTGCCACGCCTTATTTACAACAACCTATAAAATGGGGAGCACATTTGGTGGTACATTCAGCAACAAAATTAATGGACGGTCAAGGTCGAGTTTTGGGCGGAATAACCGTTGGTGATGCCGAATTGATTCAAAAAATCTATTTATTTTCTCGATTGACTGGGCCTTCTTTATCACCGTTTAATGCTTGGGTATTATCAAAAAGTTTAGAAACTTTGGCAATTCGATTAGACAGACATTGCGAAAATGCCTTACGAGTAGCCGAGTTTTTAGAGCAGCACCCCAATGTAAATAAGGTAAAATATCCGTTCTTGAAATCGCATCCTCAATATGAAATTGCCAAAAAGCAAATGAAGTTAGGCGGCAATATTGTGGCTTTTGAAATTAAAGGAGGTCTTGAAGCGGGCAGAGCTTTCTTGGATAAAATAAAATTGTGTTCGCTATCGCCAAATTTAGGAGATACCAGAACCATTGTAACGCATCCAGCATCAACAACGCATAGTAAATTATCTGTCGAAGAACGTTTGGCAGTAAGCATTACTGATGGTTTGGTGCGAGTTTCTGTAGGATTAGAAACCGTGAAAGATGTAATTGGGGATTTGGAACAGGCGTTGGGGTAAAGATTTATAGCATTGTCAAAGTTTAAAACTTTGACAATGCTTTCCAAAGTATTGACATAAAATTTACGATATTTGAATGTTGATAGAAACACTACAAAAATGAGACGTTTAATTACAATTTTATTCTTAATATTTATTTTTAATTTTGGTAATAGTCAGGAAACCAAAATTTCTATAAAAATTAATACAACCGGTGA
>JAEMQE010000060.1 GCA_022758945.1 Lentimicrobium sp.
TTATTTATCTATTAAAAAATATTTCTCATTACAAATTGGTTTATATTTGTTTTTAAACGGGTTGTTTATTTTCAAATATTTTTCCAGAACCGGACTAAATCCGATTTTAATTTTTATTGCCTATTCATTTTTTATTCTGATTTTCACCAATTCTTTCAATTCATTAATTTCCCGAATTTCCGAAACAAAAATCAAAACAGGTTTCTGGATATTGGTAGGAATCATGATTCTTGCAATTGCAGGTATTCTTATTTATATTCAACCTTTAACTATTAGAGTCGATCGTTGGTCGGCTCTTACTTATTTTTGGGATTATTTTTTTCGGGGAGAATATCCATATTCAGCACGAACTCATATTGGGGTAATGAATTATCCTTCTCCTTTTCCGGTTTGGCAGGTTTTGAATTTGCCATTTTACTTGATGGGTGATGTCGGAATCGGATTGATTTTTTATTTAATAGTAATTGCATTTGTAGTGCAATCTTATTTCAAATCGTATAGAAAATCTTTTTATTTTTTTATACTCATTCTTTTATCACCGGGATATTGGTGGGAAGTAATTGTTCGTAGCGACTCGCTCAACAATGCCTGGTTTGTTTTTATGCTTATAATCTGGTTTGAAAAATCAAAAATAACGATTGCAAATAACTTCATATTAATAGCCATTTTAAGTGGTTTAGTGATTACTACAAGATTGACCGCAATTTTGCCATTTACAATATATTTTTTCAGGCCATATTTAAATCTCAACCTGAAGCGACAAATACTTTTTCCTGTTTTGGTTTTAATTGTTAGTTTTCTGGCGTTTTCTCCGTTTATATTTTGGGATACAAATACGTGGATATTTTTCACGCGAAATCCTTTTATGTCGCAAGCCGATAAAGGGTATTGGTCAATACTTTTAATTAGTGTGATAGCCGGAATTTTCATGGCATTACGTTGGAAAAACAAAGAACAGTTTTTTTATTACACGTCATTATTTGTTTTTGTATTTATAGCCTTGTCGCAGATTGGACTGTATATCAGAAGTGATTTTAGTCCGAATTTCATCACAGGAAGTATTTGTGACATTTCGTATTTTAATCTATTTTTGCCCTGGTGTCTGACTTGGTTAACTTTTAAAGTTTCCTCCTAATTCTGTTTACAAATGCCGGACTTGAAAAAAAATACATTTTCAGAAATGCTTTCGAATAAACGCTTTTTTTATTTCTTATTGATTTTTGGCGTTTTAATAAAACTGGTATTATTCCCGGTTCGCACAGGCGATTTCGTTGGATTTCTTCAGCCATGGCTTGATTTTATCAAAACACATGGATATTTTTCTTCCCTGAAATTTGGATTTTACGATTACACGCCTTCGTACATCTACATACTGATTGTGATTGCCAAAACGGGTTTAAATCCACTGTTTCTGGTCAAAATTGTTTCCATCGTTTTTGAATATCTAGCAGCATTTTATATTGGTAAATTGGCTGCACTTAAAGTCAAATCTTCGAATATTGTTTTAATTTCGCTGGCTGTTATTCCACTTATTCCAACAGTTATTCTGAATAGTTCATACCTTTCACAGTGCGATTCTATTTATGCTGCATTAGTTTTGGCAAGCGTGTTTTATCTTTTGAAGAAAAAGCAACTTTTGTCGGTTGTTTTATTGGGTATTGCTTTCGCTTTTAAAATGCAGTCAATCATGTTGTTGCCATTCTTTTTTGTTATGATGCTGAAAGGAAATATACGCTGGTATTATTTTCTTGTTGTACCAATAATTTTTATAATCAGCTTGATTCCGGCCTGGTTTTTCGGACGTCCATTTTCTAATCTGATAAACGTATATATTTCGCAAACAAATCATTATCAATTTCTTACAATGAATTTTCCGAATCTGTATATTTGGATAAATAATGATTTTTATGAGCCGGTGAAAATTGGAGGAGTTATATTTACTTTCTTTTTTACATTGATTTCGGGAATTTGGTTAAGTTCAAAAAGATTTATTTTTGATGATGAAAAGTGGTTGCAGTTGGCATTCCTGAGTGCAATTCTGATTCCATTTTTGTTACCTGGTATGCACGAACGGTACATGTATTTGGGTGATTTGTTGGGAGTTTTGTATTTTCTGGTTTTCAGAAAGAATATCCATTTTACAATTGGAATTTTGTTGGTTTCGCTCTATTCGTACATTCGTTGCTCCCGATACAACGATATATTGCCTATGTGGCCGGCATTTTTTGTATATTTGTCGGTAATTGTATTGGTTACATTCGATTTTTTAAAGAGCTTCAACCGGCAAAATGGATCTAATGAAGAAAACTAATTTTTTTTTCGAAATAATTGCTGTTTTGGGTTTTGTACTTTTAACAGGTATTTCCATCAATAACGGTTATTTTTGGGACAATATTCAGCAAACATCCAAAGAAGCGCACTGGTTTTATCAAACCAATTTTAGTTCGTTACTCATGCCTGCCCCCGATTCCGGTTCTGAAATAGTTGCTACCGGTTATCATCCGCCTTTAATGGGAATAATGACTGCTGTTCTGTGGAAAATATTCGGATATAAACTATGGGTTTCGCATATTTTCATGCTATTTTGGGGGTTGGTCTTAATTTATAATTTAGGAAAACTTTTACGATTATTTTTCGATGAAAAAATCTTAGGTTGGGTGCTGCTGATTGTCTTATTGGAACCAACTATCCTGACTCAATTCTCCATTGCATCACCCGATTTTATTTTGTTTACTGCTTTTATTATTGCGCTTCGCGCCGTATTGGAAAAAAAACCGGATTTACTTTCTATTGGACTTATTTTCCTTTGTGGAATTAATATGCGTGGCATTTTTGTTGGTGGAATTTTGCTAATAGTTCAAAATTATCTCACATATATAGAACAGAGTAAAAGGCTAACTTTTCGGTTGTTTTTCCGGAATTTCATTCCTTTTTTGCCTGTAGTTTTACTTCTAATCGGTTACTTTTTATATTATTTATTGCAGCGAGGTTGGTTTTTTGCAAGCGAAACAAGTGTCGATCATTATGCACTTCCATCTAATTTAAGCCGAATTGTAAAACATTTAGCCGAATTCGGACTGAGATCGATAGAAAATGGTCGAATTTTTATTTGGCTACTAGCTTTCTTTATTGGATTTAAAATGTTTAAAAGCAAATCAATTCTTTCACAAAACGCGAAAGTAATTTTCCTTTTTTTGTTGTTGCTTACTGGATTATATCTGGTTTTTGTGTTTATTTCGCAAATGCCATTTTCCGATCGATACTTTATGCCTCAGTTCTTTCTGCTAACGATTTTGGTTTTATCACAATTAAATGAACTATTTTCAAAAAAGAAAATGATTGCAGTTTTTATTGCAGTTTTGTTTTTTGAACTAACAGGGAATTGCTGGATTTATCCTGATCGGATTGCAAAATCGTGGGATTCTACGTTGGC
>JAEMQE010000043.1 GCA_022758945.1 Lentimicrobium sp.
TAGACAAACCTCAAAGGTTTTTTTAAACCTTTGAGGTTTAATTTGAAGATTGTCAGTGTTTATATTTCATCACTTGATTCACTTTATTTATTGCGGACTCGTCATTTTAATAGGGTCCATAAAATCTTTAATTTGTTCTTCGGTGAGTAATTTTTTCTCGCGAATCAGTTCAAGAATTCCTTTGTTGGTTTCCAAAGCTTCTTTGGCCAATTCCGTAGTTTTTTCATAGCCTAAAATTGGATTCAAAGCCGTAACAGTTCCCACACTTCGTTCCATATAACGTTGCAATATAGCTTCATTAACAGTGATTCCATCGATACAATTGGTGCGGAACAAAGGCATAGTTTTAAACAACAAAGCTTGGGATTCAAAAATTGCCACAGCCACAACAGGTTCATAAGCATTCAATTGAAGGAGTCCATCGCGTGAAGCGATAGTGACAGTAGCATCATTACCCACAATTTTATAACAAATTTGATTCATCAATTCCGGCATAACTGGATTTACTTTTCCGGGCATAATAGAAGAACCGGGTTGCAATGCTGGCAAATTGATTTCGAAAATACCAGTTCGTGGCCCTGAAGCCAAGAAAATGAGGTCACTACTAATTTTGGATAAGGTAACAGCGAAATTTTTCAAAGCGGAAGAATACAGCACAAATCCCTGCATACTGGAAGTAGCAGCAATTAAATCGGGATTTAATTTCATAGGTTTGCCAGTGATTTTCGCCAATTGAACGGCACATTTTTCAGCATAGCCCGGAGCAGCAGTGATTCCTGTTCCAATGGCGGTTGCCCCCATATTTTCTTCATAGAGATAGGCTTCTGAGTTGACCATGGCATCAATTGCAGCCTCTAGTTGGTGTCCAAAACCATGGAATTCCTGACCTACAGTCATTGGTACAGCGTCCTGACCTTCGGTGCGACCCATTTTTAGTACTTTGCTGTATTCATCACCTTTTTTGTGAAAAGCTGCCGCCAAAGCTTTGGCTTCTTTGACCACCTTATCATTATGAAGCAGAATAGCCACGTGAATGGCGGTAGGATAGACATCATTGGTAGATTGTCCCATATTCAAATCATCGTGAGGTTCAAGGTATTTGTATTCCCCTTTTTTATGACCTGTGAGTTCCAAACCTATATTGGACAAAACCTCATTGGCATTCATATTTGCCGAAGTTCCGGCACCACCTTGATAAAGGTCGGTTAGAAACTGGTCGTGATATTTGCCATCCATAACCGCTTTACAGGCTTTTTCAATAGCGTCAAGTCGGTCTTTTTTCATACGACCCACTTCAAAGTTAGCGCGAGCAGCAGCCAGTTTTACCATCGCATAAGCCCTAACATAATCGGGGTAAAAATTGGTTTCTACGCCACTAATCTGAAAATTCTCTAAGGCTCGAGCGGTTTGTACCCCATAATACGCTTTGTCAGGAATTTGTTTTTCGCCCAACAAATCTTTTTCGGTTCGAAATTGTGCATAAGAACTAAATCCAAAAATGAAAATGGGAATTAAAAATAAAATTTTTTTCATGTTGTTACTATTTAGAGATTTATAATATTATTGATTGTAAAATTAAACCCGCAATAACGGTGGCTACTGTAGTCACAATTCCAGGTAACATAAAACTGTGATTGAGCACATACTTCCCTATTTTGGTGGTTCCGGTTCGGTCAAATTGTATGGCTGTCAATAAGGTAGGATAGCCCGGTATAAAAAAGTGACCATTAACAGCCGGAAAAATGCCTATTAAAAATGCAGGAGCTATTCCTAAAGACAATCCCAATGGCATCAAAGCTTTAGTAGTAGCTGCTTGACTGAAAAGTAAAATACTCAATACAAATAAAGCTATCGCAAAAGACCAAGGATAAGCCGTAACCAATTCGCCTAAAGTGTTTTTTATAACTACATAATTGTATTGCATAAAAGTACCACTCATCCAAACCACTCCAAAAACAGCAATGGTAGCCTGACCTGCAGAAGCAAAAAGACTGGCCTTAGTAACTTCTGATGCAGTAGTATTGGCAAAAAGAATAATAAAACCTGCCGCAGCAAGCATGAGCATCATAATCATAGAAGGAATTTGAACCTGACCAGAAGCATTCACAGCAAAATTAGGTGTGAAGCCCTCGCTTGTTGAAAATTCGGGTATTATGGAAGGAAAAGAACCCAACAAAACCACCGCTAACACAGCCAAACCAAAAATAATCACGGATTTAATGGCTCCGGGTTTAAGGGCAATTTCAGTATCTTGTGAAGCACCATTAATACTTTGAGCAAATACAGGATCTTTCATCTTTTCGATAAATTCAGGGTCTTCATCTAATTCTTTCCCTCTTTTTAGAACAAAAAGAATTCCAACAAAAATGCCTATCAACGAAGCTGGAATACAAATCATAAGAATATCAGCCAATTTTATCCCACTGGAAACCAAGACCGTAAGCAAAGCAGCGGTTGCCGCCGAAACGGGACTGGAAGTAATGCCCATGTGAGCCGCCGTCACACTCATACTCAAAGCGCGTTCTGGACGTACTCTGGCTTTAGTCGCAACCTCAGCAATAATGGGTAAAATAGAATAAGAAATATGGGCAGTTCCTGCAAAAAGTGTAAAAAAATAAGTGACAAATGGTCCTAAAATTGTAATTTGTCCCGGATGACTGCGTAGTATTTTGGCGGCTACATTTACCAGATAATCCATACCTCCAGCAGCTTGTAAAGCAGCTGCGGCAGTGACTACGCTCAATATAATTAACATCACCTCAAGAGGAGGATCGGCAGGTTGCATTCCAAAAACAAAAAGTAGAATTAAAAGCCCAATCATTCCCATCACACCCAGACCAATGCCAGACATTCGGGAACCAATAAAAATACAGATTAATAAGACGGCAAGTTCTAGAAAAATCATGAGTTATCAGTTTTAGTAATTAGTACTCCGTTTTAATTTATCAAATATGACTTCTGACAGATTCACTTTTTTGAAAGTGATAAAAATTCATACGATTTATCTCAATTTCATTACTACCAAATTTAAGAAAAATAATACCCTAAAAAAATACTTAGTAATCGGTATATTCGTATTTTTGTTTCTAGAAAAAGAAATAAACACCTTCTAATTAAGAACTTAATGACTAGCAACCAAGATTACAGACTGTTTCACAAATTCATAGAAACCTTTTCACCAAATGGTTTTAATGAAATTGATACCAATCATTTGTTGATGCTGGAACTAGAAAAAATGACGGAGATAAATAACCAGTTCTTCTTTGTGGCAGACCTTTTACAAGGTAAAATTCTCTTTAGCAGTAAACGCAGCTTAGATACCATTGGAATCGAGTCGAAAGAACTCACTCCTTATAATATGATTGATGCCACCCATCCTGATGATGTTCCCAGAATTACGAAATGTTGGGCCAAATTACTA
>JAEMQE010000008.1 GCA_022758945.1 Lentimicrobium sp.
TGATGATGATACGGCTCATTCTTCAAAATCGTGAATCCACGATACAATTGTTCAATGAAAAATAACCGAACCATTTGATGTGAGAATGTCATTAGTGAAAGCGAGATTTTACCATTTGCCTTCGCATAAACTGTTTCCGAAAAACCATAAGGACCACCAATAACAAATACCAAAGTTTTTATTCCGGCATTCATTTTCTTCTGTAATTCCTCTGAAAAAGCAACGCTTGAGAAGATTTTTCCGTTTTCGTCCAATAAAATGAGTTGGTCGGTTGGGGTGATTTTTGCCAAAATCAATTCGCCTTCTTTGTCTTTTTGCTGGCTTTCCGATAAGTTTTTTACGTTTTTGATATCGGGAATTATCTCTAAATCGAACTTTATATAAAAAGACAACCTTTTTTGATATTCGTCAATCAAGGATTGCAAATTTTTATTATCCGTTTTGCCAATGGCGATGAGTTTGATGTTCATTAAAAAATTTTCTTTACGGTTTTCACATAATTCACATTTCTCTCTTTCAAATAATTTAAAACATACCCGAAACACGATTCGTGTTTGCCAATCAATTCTGGCGGAAAAATTCCTTTTTCAGTAAATAAACCTTCTAAAAACATATTGGCTACAGCCGTTGCCGTATATCCCGTGGTTCTCGCCATTGAAGAGGTTTGAGTTTCAGGACAATATTCATCGTATAGATTATAGACTATTTCTTCAGTTTCTCCCTTTTTATTTTCTCCTTTTAATGTGATACGCATTATTGTAAGTTCTTCTTCGGTTTCACCCAATTTCCATTCGTCAAATAAAATTTTGCTGGTAAAATCAAGAGGTGAAATTTCTGTTCCGTTTACCGTTATCTTGTTTTTACTAAAGAATCCGCTGTCTTTCAAAACTTTTACATATTCAACGTGGCCGGGATATCGGAGTGTTTTTTCTTTCATATTCTTGATGTGTGGCATCGTAAAAAGTATGGAGCGCAATCCATCAGAATTGAAAGCTTCCAAAGTTCCCACTTTGTCAAAATCCACAAATTCACAGTCAGTCAATGCTTCTCGAATTATGATTGTTCCGTTTTCGACATAACGAGCAGGACGTGTATATTCTTCGATTACATCAATTGGTGAAAATGGAGCTTTGTAGTTGAAAGGCCATTTTTTTACCTTTGGTAAACCGCCAACCAAGGTTTCAAAATCTGTTAGTTTCAGTTTTTCATTATAATATCCCAAAATAATATTGTGCATTCCGGGTGCAACGCCACAATCCACAATGGCAGTTACTCCTTTTGCTTTTGCAAGAGCGTCTAATTCGAGTGCATTTTCAGGAAAAAAGGAAATGTCCACCACATTTTTACCAGCTTCAATAACGGTTTTTATGGTTTGGAAACCCAAAAATCCGGGAACTGCGCAAACAACAAAATCAAAATCAGCAAGAACAGATTGAAGTTTTTTTGTGTCACAAACATCCACTTGTAAAATGCTGATGTTTTGATGTTTTCCTTTTACGTGTTCTAATCGTTGAATGTTTAAATCTGCGATGGTTACGCTGTGTTTTTTTGATAAATCTACAGCCATTGCGCTGCCAACCATTCCTGCTCCTAAAACTATTATATGGGTCATAATTATAATTTGTTGGTTTTAATAAAAATTAGGCTAAGATAATGTTTCAGGCTAATTTATAATAAATTTATGTTAGGATATTTTAAACAAAAAAACCTATAAAGTTTAAAAGTTTCATAGGTTTTTCTAAAAATTATTTAGTGTTTAATTTCTATCGAAATATTATCCAGGGAATTCTCCTCCGCCATCTTCATTTTTAGGTTGTGGATTTTTTTCTTTTTCTCCTTTTGGTTTGTTAAAACGGTAAGTGAATGATAAATTGAATTGACGTTTACGGAACTGCATTTCGCTATACGAGGTTTGGTTTTCAAGATAGGTATACGATTTCATAATTCTCGAGTTGAAAATGTCGCTAATATTGAACGCTATTGTTGCTTTGTCTTTTAGCACATCTTTACTGAAAGCAGTGTTCATACCAAACTGGCCTAAGCTTTTACCTTGTGCGGTTTTTTGTTCTCCATTGTAGTTAGCATTCAATTGCCAGTCAATTTTGTAAGGCAAAGTTAGTTTTGAACTAACTCTTGCAGACCAAGTATTAGCTTGGTTGTCAAGATTTTGAACTATAAGATTGCCATTTGTATCTGTGTAACTGTTTTCGCCAGTGGTTTTTACATTATACAAATTGAAATTACTGTTTATTCTCCATATTTTGAATGGGTTATAATTTAAAGTAAACTCAAAACCATACTTTTGTTCTTTTCCCAAGTTGATGGGTCGGCTCAAAATTACCGGAATTCCATTTACATTATCACCTGTAGGAGATCGCACAAAACTGAAAACATCTTTGGTATCTTCAAAATAAGCCGAGGTGTTAAAAGTTATTTTGTCCCAACGTTTGATGTATCCAAAATCAAATTTGTTTGTTAGAGATGGATCTAAGTCAGGATTTCCTTGAAAAATATTAACATTACTGGAATAATTTACCGCAGGGTTCATAAAACGTCCTCTAGGTCTTGTTAAACGTTTGCTGTAGCTTGTTGTAAGGTTACTTTGGTCTGAAATTTCATAACTAACAAAGGCACTAGGAAAAAAGTTGTTGTACTTTTTAGTGTTGAAGTCATTAGTGTCCAATAAATTTACTTCGATATTGGTGTCTTCCCAACGCAACCCAAATAAATAAGAGAATTTATTTTTTTTGAAACCATATTGTGTATACAATGCGTTGATATTTTCTTTGTATTCTAAAGTATTTGATAAATTATCAATTCTTACACCTTGATTGTCAAGAACGTAATATTGATTGTTTAAGTCACCAAAATTTCCTTTATATCCAGCTTCAAATTGGCTTCCTTCTTTTAGTGGGAGTACATAATCAGCCTGTAATTGTGCTTGCTTTTGAACCTGATTATTTAGGGTATTATTAAAATTATCAGAACCAGTAATACTACTTTGGCTATCATCAGTATTTCTTGAAATAGAGCCATCAACTGTAAGTTTGTGTCCTTTGTCGTTGAAGTTTTTGATTAAGTTTGAAGTATATTCAACATTTTCATCGCCAGTTTCTCCAGTACCCAAACGGTAAGTTGAACCTGTGAAATTATGGGCAGCATCAAAATTATTATAATTAATTACATCAGTATTTGTACCATTATCCTTTTGATAATTGATAGCATTGGTCCAAAAAGTATTTGGTGTAACTGTCCATTCAATTCCTGCTCTTCCGTTAAAACCATCCCTGGTCCTCTCTGTGTTACGATCTTCGTCTAAAAAGTTTTTAACAGAACCGTCTTCATTGAAATATTCAGAATTAGTTTTACCGCCACCTTGATTTGTTCTGTGGTTGTAACCTAGAGTCGTAAAATAG
>JAEMQE010000007.1 GCA_022758945.1 Lentimicrobium sp.
AGGGGTTGGCGGTTTAAAAGGAGGAATGAATCAAGTAAAACCTATTTGGGATGAATTCTTCCATAACCAAGAAGAACTTGTTTTTTTAAGTGAACAAATCTTGGCTCAAAAAGAAAACACTTCTATTGAAAATAAATATCAGAAAATTCTTTTTGACTTAAAGGGGTTAAAAGGTGAAACTGTAATTCGGGAAGTGAAAACTAGGGTAAACCAATCGGTTTTCAGGCAAATGGTTTTAACCAATTACACGACAAAATGTGCCATCACAGGAATTGATATTCCTGAGTTACTTTTGGCAAGTCATATTGTTCCTTGGTCTAAAAATGAAAATGAAAGATTAAATCCCGAGAACGGAATTTGCCTTTCAGCACTTTACGACAAAGCTTTCGATAAAGGATTAATTGGTATCAATCAAAGTTATCAAGTACTACTTTCTCAAAAATTGAAAAAGAAAAAAGACACCTCTTTTTATCAAATCCATTTTGCCTCAATAGAAAATCTAAAAATCACCAACCCCATAAAATACATACCAAGAAAAGAATTTTTGGAATATCATTTGGATACTATTTTTGATAAAATAGGTATTGAATGAAATGTCTAAAATTTCCAAAATTCAGTTTTCAACTTATAAAAAATTTCCGTCTATCAAAATTCTCAATCCAGTCTATTCCTCAAAACTGGAAGTACCTTTTTTTTTAACAAATCAACAACAGACGATATTCCCCTTCCTTTTCTATTGGTGCTCTGTGAATACAGGGCAGTACCTGTTGTTCCGGATGATCTACCGCCAGGCGCCAAAGATGTCCTAATCCTAAATTAATAGGCGCTGCATGGGGTTGCGCCTGATAATGCAAATCAAAATAATTTTCCTTCAAAAAGTCTTCAAATTCCTCGGATGGGCCGTTATGCAGGGCTTTCAATTTCTTTCGAATTTCAGGAATCCGTATTTTTTGCTCCGCCTGCTCATTAGGAATAATCTCACTTGCCTGTCCGTGATAGGTACATAAAAAAGTATCCGTTGCAATGGGCGAACGATCGACATGATAGGAATAGACATCCGTGGATATGAAATCAAATTCCTCATCTCGTTCGTAACACTTCAGTAAATTAAGAGAAGGGGAAGCTCCGAAATCAGTTAATAATCGGAAATCATTTAAGATGATTTCTCTTGCCCTATTCCCCTTTTCGGATAGTTGGAGTGCCAATAGGTCTTCAGGAGAAACTTCCGTTATATTTTCTTTTAGTTGGAGTTGGTTTACAATCGCTGCAAAATCGCCTTCCAAATTTCGGTACCAGCATAGGGCATTCCTTTCTCCCTTAAAATCGGTATTTACCAGTTCTGAAAAAGTGGATACGATTCCAATTTGGCTGCTGTCAGAAAATGAATTGTTCATAGTAGGTTGTGGGTTATGAATTACGAATGATGAATTACGAATTACGAGTTGTGGGTTGTGAGTTGTGAGTTGTGAGTTATGGGTTATCTGTATTTTCCTAGCCTAGGTTGATGCGGTGGGCTGCGTTATGCAGCAATGACGGGGTTTTGAGGGTAGTTGCGGTGGGGACTAAAGTTTTCCAAAATTATTGTACAGCTCCTCATACCCACTTGCTGTATCTAGATCGATTAAATTGGTGTCAGACCGCAACATATAAACTTCTTTTTGGGCAGTCCTTAGTATTTCTTTTGCTCCTTTGTCTTCGGTTAGCTGGGTGAGGTTTTCAAAATATAGGGCATCGAAAATTGCGGGAACGCTTGGGGTATTGTTTATTTCGGAAGCGATTATCTTGGCTTCTTTTTTAGCATATTCATCGATTAACAAATTGTAGTAGGCAGCCTTAATTAAGGGTTGGTCGGCTAGTGTTATGAGGATGGCGTCGTAGTGGTGTGGGGTTTCCTTTATATAGTTTACGCCACAAGCTATGGAATTGCCTAGTCCGTTTTTCCAATTTTTATTTTCAATACTTTGGATGTTGTAGGGTGCAATGGTTGGAGTTATTTTGTTGGCATTGGCTCCTAAAACTACATATACTTGAGTTGCCTTAGATTTTAGGGCTTGCTCGATTGCATTGCCTAGTAAGGTGGTTTTTTTCCAAGGTAGTAATTGCTTGATGTCGTGCATCCGTTTGGATTCGCCTGCTGCAAGAATTAGGATTGCGATTTTCATGGAGGTTGAAGGTTGAAGGTTGGAGGTACGAGGTGCGAGGTTGCCCTTCGACAGGCTCAGGGTGACAGTTGTGCTTTTTTGTTTTTCATAAAATCAGGCTTTTGTTGTCGGGTTAGGGCTAGTATTTCGGAACAAATTGACATTGCAATTTCTTGTGGTGTTTCGGCGCCAATATTGAGTCCTGCCGGACTGTGGATTTTTTCTAAAAAACTTTCTTCGACTAAGGGATGGTAGTCTATGAAATCATTGATTAATTTTTGACCTCTTGCCATTGCTCCTACTAAACCGATATATGCTGGCTGGGTTTCTTTTAAGGCTATTAGGTACTGCAGGTCTTTGGCATAACTGTGTGTCATCAAAACTATGGCCGTTTGGTGGTTTACTTTCTTTAATTGTAGTGAGTTGGGTTCTACTTTAAGGAGTTGGTGAATGCCTGGGAAATCTTGGGTTGCCACTTGACTTGCGGCATTGGTTACTATGACTACTTCCCATCCTAAAACGGATGCCAGCAAACACAACTGGACGGCATCATGTTCTGAACCTATAATAATCAACCTGAAACAGGGTTCTAATTGTTGTTCGAAAAGTAGTGAAGTGCTATCTTTCTTTGTTTCCCCCTTTGTTGTTTTTGAAAAACCAAACCATTTGTCTTTATCAAATGTGATACAGGAGCCCCAATTGTCGTTGACACCTTCTTGTTTTGAATAGTAGGATTTTATTTGAAATGCTTTTCGTTCTTCGAGTGTTTTTTCAAACTCAATAATCAAAGATTCCTCGGGATGGAAAGGTTCTATCAAGATATACAATGTTCCTTCACAGCCCAATCGATAGCGGCCATCATAGGTCATCATTTTGGGTTGATTGGTCTTGAATACGGATTCGGATTGCTTGAGGATTTCTTTTTCGACACAGCCTCCGCTTAGGGCTCCCATCATTGTTCCATCCTCTAGTATTAGCATTCTCACTCCTGGTTTTCTATAAGAAGAACCGTCTAATGCTACCAAAGTGGCCATCACTGTTTTTAAGGCCTTTTGGTTTGCTTTTTTAAAGCTATTTATACTGTTTTTAAACTCGAATGTCATACCTTTTTCTTCATTTATTAGAAAGGGAACTTTTATTGGGGTTGACTGCAACCAAGCTAGCACAATTCCTATCAAAAGTAACCAACTTAACTGAAATTTTCAAGTATATGAAGGCTAGAATTGTATTTTTAATTTGTGTGTTCTGCAAGCGAATTGAAAAGTAAGCTTT
>JAEMQE010000279.1 GCA_022758945.1 Lentimicrobium sp.
GTTTTGCTTTGTATTCGGCTCGGCGTTGGGGTATTTCTGTTGAGAATTTTTCGAAACCATTTTGTCTGGCAAAGTTGGTTGCTCCACTTCCGCCAAGAATTCTGTCTTCATAATTTAATAAAACTTCGGCGACTTGAATTGGGTTTTTGACTTCTTCGATATTGATGACTCCACTCATTTTTTGAGTTGTACCATCCATCAAAGCGGCGCTCATCCTGATTTTTCCATCACTTTGAATTTGGGAACCGATACCTGCATTAAACAATTCATCATCCTCCAAAAGTGAAACCGCAAAAACCACCGTTTCTAAAGCAGAATGTGTTTTCAAAAATTCATAGGAGTCCTTTACAATTCTTTCTAAAGAGTTTTGCTTTGCTACTTTTGTCTCGTGATTGGTGGATGATTCCGAGAAAAAACCACCGTGGATTATTATTTTCATAGATTGCAGATTACAGATAGCAGATAGCAGATTTCAGGTAGGAACTGCCATCTGAAAACTGAAAACTGCGGTCTGATTTATTCATATTGCGAAGATTGGATTGTCATTTTATAAGTATCGAGATTGAAGGTATCATATTTGCTCATTACATGTGTTACCAAATGAGAAATTGAAATGGGTTGTCCCAACTCAATTTGAGTTAAATTTGTGTCTTTAATCTCGCGACCATCCACCAGAATCACCAGTCCGGAACCTATGGCTTCCATTTGTCGTCCATTAGTAATCAGTAAACCCGTATCTTCGCCAAGACCAATTCCCAGCACTTTTGGATTACCAACAACAGCTTGAAAAAGTCTTCCAATTCTGCCTCGCTGCACAAAATGGGTGTCAATAACCACATCGTCAATCAAACCTAAGCCGCTGGTTATTTTTACTTCGCCTTTCAATAATGCTTCTGAACTGCTTCCTTGATAAATCATATTATTGGAAGCCGCAGCAGCTCCAGCCGAAGTTCCGGCGTAAATAAAATCTTCATTTCTATATTTTTCCAAAAGAATATCATGAAAAGGAGTTCCGCCAAGAATTGACGTCAGGCGCAATTGATCGCCACCGGTAAACATAACCACATCAGCCGCCTTTAATCGTTCTAAAATTTCTAAATCTGAAGCTTGTTCCCGTCTTACAATATCTAAAATATCAACATTATTTGCACCCAAATAACTTAATGCTTTAACGTATTCAGGACCAATTTCTTTTGGAATTTTTGAAGCTGTCGTAACCACTTCAATTCGAGATAGTTCTTTGTGTTTTGACTCGTCAATAATTCTTTTTAAAATTCCAGTTTCAAAAAAATTCAAGTTCTTTGCAGCACTTTTATCGAAATCGGTTTCAGTAAAACTTCCTTTGTCTACCGCACCACCTATTATTATTAGTTTTCCAAGTATGTTCATTTGGTAAAAATAACCAAAAACATAAAGTGTGCAATTGAAGTCTTGTTTTTTTTCCAATAATTTATAACCAATGAAAGTTCATAATTTTAAATCCAATAAATTTTGATAACTAACTTTAAAAATATAACTTAGATGAATTATATTTATTTTTTTTTGATAAAAACCCAATCAATCTTTATTGAAATTTTCAAAAACGAATATTTAACAACATTGCTGTCAATTAATTACCCCATTACTAAACTTTCTGTTTTATGAAAATATTAAAAATACAAGCGCTTCGTGGCCCCAATATTTGGAGCATCAAAAGAAAAAAATTAATCCAAATGCGTTTGGATTTAGAGGAAATGGAACAATCTCCCACGAATAAAATAGATGGATTCAATGAACGATTAGAAGCTATGTTCCCCACAATGATTGAGCATCGCTGCTCTGAAGGTTGTCGCGGCGGATTTTTTATGCGCTTAGAAAAAGGAACCTGGATGGGTCATGTTATTGAACATATCGCACTCGAAATTCAAACTTTGGCTGGAATGGATACCGGTTTTGGGAGAACACGCGAAACCAAAACTCCAGGAATTTACAATGTAGTTTTTAGTTATACTGAAGAAAATGTTGGGCTTTTTGCCGCCGAAAGTTCGGTTGCCATTGCCGAAGCCTTAATAAAAGGAGTTCCTTATGATTTGGATTCCGATTTGCAAAAAATGCGTGAAATTCGGGAACGAGTTCGCCTTGGACCAAGTACTGGAAGCATCGTTGAAGAAGCGGTAAACCGGGATATTCCTTGGATCCGATTGGGAACAAATTCCTTGGTACAACTGGGTTACGGAGTAAATCAAATGCGTTTTCAAGCCACCATAACTTGTAAAACCAGCAGCATTGCCGTGGATATGGCTTGCAATAAAGAGCTTACCAAAAAAATGCTCGATATGGCTTCGATTCCTGTTGCTGGTGGAGATATTTGTGTTGATGAAGAAGATTTGGCCAAAACCATAGAAAAAATTGGCTACCCAATTGTCTTGAAACCTTTGGATGGAAATCATGGAAAAGGAGCATCCATTAATGTTACCAATTGGGAAGATGCTGTTTCTGGTTTGGCTTTCGCAAAAAAATACAGCCATCGCATTATTGTGGAAAAATTCATTACCGGTTTCGATTTTAGAATATTAGTTATTGATAATAAACTAGTTGCAGCGGCAAAACGTGTTCCTGCTCATGTAGTTGGTAACGATGAAAATACCATTCGAGAATTGATAGACCAAACCAATCTTGATCCAAGACGTGGTTATGGTCACGAAAATGTTTTGACTCAAATCGATGTGGATCGAGATACCGAAGATTTATTGGAAAAATTAAATTATACCTTGGAAACCATTCCTAAAAATGGTGAAATAGTTTATCTCAAATCGACTGCCAATTTAAGTACTGGCGGAACTTCTGTTGATATTACCGATATGATGCACCCGGAAAATATATTTCTTGCCGAAAGAATTTCGAGAGTCATTGGATTAGATATTTGTGGTGTGGATATTATGGCCGAAAACTTAACGCAACCACTAAAAGAAAATGGTGGTGTAATTCTAGAAGTCAATGCAGCTCCGGGTTTCAGAATGCACCTTGCTCCTTCTGAAGGATTACCAAGAAATGTGGCTGCACCCGTTATTGACATGCTTTATCCTCCGGGAAAAACCTGTCGTATACCAATTATTGCGGTTACAGGAACCAATGGCAAAACAACCACTACCCGACTTCTAGCTCATATTGTAAAAAATAACGGCTATAAAGTGGGCTTTACCACATCCGATGGGATTTATATCCAAAATCATATGATGGAAAAAGGCGACACTACTGGACCCATAAGTGCCGAATATGTTTTGAGAGATCCAACTGTGGAGTTTGCTGTTTTAGAAACTGCTCGAGGAGGAATTCTTCGTTCAGGTCTTGGCTTCAGCCGTTGTGATATTGGAATCATTACCAATATTCAGGAAGACCATTTGGGACTAA
>JAEMQE010000238.1 GCA_022758945.1 Lentimicrobium sp.
GGGTCGTTCTGTTCTATCGTTCAGAATGTACCTGTTTTTATCTGAATTAAAAAAAAACGTTGTGAATTTTCAGGAAATTACTTATTTAATAATATGATTTTAGCCAAAGTAGTAGGAACTGTTGTATCGACAGAAAAAGCAGAAAAAATTGAAGGAATAAAATTATTACTTTTAGAAAAAATTGACCCAGTCACTCTAAAAGGTAAAAATGATTTTGTTGTTTCGATGGACAGTGTCGGTGCCGGAATTGGAGAAATTGTCTTCTTTGTTTCTGGAAGCAGTGCAAGATTTACTTCTGTAACCGATGGAATGCCAACAGATTCTGCCGTTATCGCCATTGTTGATATTATTGAAAAGGATGGAGTTTATACCTATCAAAAGAATTAAAAAAATATGATTTTAGGAAAAGTTGTAGGTTCTGTGGTAAGTAATACGAGAAGCTTAGATATTGACGGCGCTCCATTTTTGCTCGTTGAAAAAACGAACCAAAAAGGAGAAAAAACGGGAGAATTCCTTATAGCAGTTGATATAATTGGAGCCGGATACGACGAAATGGTTATGGTTTCAGAAAGCACATCGGCACGAGAAACACTTCTAACAACTAACAAACCACTCGATGCACTTATCGTTGGGATTATCGACCGTATTTCAGAAGATGATAAGTTTGTGTATATCAAATAACTGATTGAATTTATCAACAGAAAATCTTTTATTATTATAGATCATATTGCCTTATTCTAAATCAGAAAACCTTATTTTTTAAAAAAAGGAGAAACAAAATTGGAAAACTTAACAAATGATATCCGAAAATTAGTTCAGGAAGTTATTGACGATTTAAATATATTTCCCGAAACCCAAAATAACAATCCCATTGGCGTTTTTTCGGATATTAATTCAGCCATATTGGCTGCAGAAAAAGCTTTCAAAATCTTCATAGAACTTCCATTAGAAATTAGAAAAGATATTATTGAAAATATCCGAAAAATTTCGTTGGAAAACGTTGAAGTTCTGTCAAAAATGGCTTGTGAAGAAACTGGCATGGGGAGGTTTAGAGACAAAGTGATTAAAAATAAACTCGGAATCAACAAAACACCCGGCGTAGAAGACATTATGCCTGAAGCTTTTTCAGACGAACACGGTTTAACTATTGTAGAAAAAGCTCCTTTCGGCATAATTGGTTCTATTACTCCAAGTACAAACCCAACTGTTTCCATTATAAGCAACGCAATTGGAATGATTGCTGCTGGCAATGCCGTAGTTTTTAATCCTCATCCGGCAGCAAAAAAAGTATCTGCATTTTTAATCAGTTTGTTGAATAAAGCCATTGTGAGTGCGGGAGGTCCTGAAAATCTGATTACTTGTATTGAAGAGCCAACCATTGAATCGGCAAAAGATTTAATGACGAATGAAAAAATTGCCATAATGGTGGTTACCGGAGGTCCTGCAGTAGTTAAAGTAGCTATGAACAGTGGCAAAAAAGTAATTGCAGCCGGTCCTGGAAATCCACCTTGTGTTGTCGATGAGACTGCCGACATTCCAAAAGCAGCAAAAGATATTGTTGCCGGGGCAAGTTTTGATAATAATGTTATTTGCATTTGCGAAAAGGAAGTTATAGTTGTTGCTTCAGTTGCAGACTATTTAAAGGCAGAAATGAAAAACAACAACTGTGTTGAATTAACCCAAGAGCAAATTAAACAAATTACCGAACTTGTCATTGTTGATCCTGGACGCAAAGGACACGAAGGGGCAGTTAATAAAAAATTTGTGGGTAAAAATGCTTCATTTATTGCCAAGCATATTAACCTGGAAATTCCATCTTCAACTCCATTATTGATTTGTGAAGTGGACAGAAATCATCCATTAGTGTGGACAGAACAATTAATGCCGGTAATGCCGATTGTTCGCGTCGATAATGTCGACGAGGCAATTGATTTGGCAGTTGAATGTGAGCATGGATTCAGACATACTGCCATGATGCACTCATTGAACATTGCCAAACTGAGCAAAATGGCAAAAATTATGAATTGTTCTATTTTTGTCAAAAATGGACCGAGTTATGCTGGTTTAGGCCAGGGTGGTGCAGGTTTTGCATCATTTACCATTGCAAGCCCAACAGGAGATGGAGTTACAAGAGCGAGAACATTTACCCGGGAACGCCGTTGCACGATAGTTGATTATTTTAGAATTATTTAAAATCTGATAATTAACAAAAAATGAAATTCGGGAAAATCATAGGAAACGTTGTAAGCACGGTAAAAGTTGACTCTTTTGAGGGATCAAGGCTGTTGCTCATTCAACCTTTGGATGAAAATTATGATACTGTAGGATTGCCAATCGTAGGAATTGACACGATAAAAGCAGGAGTTGGCGATTTTATTTACTACGAAACTAGCAGGGAAGCAAGCAGAGTGATAGAAAACACCATGAACCCTTGTGATGTAGCAGTAATGGGAATTATTGACAAAAAGTATGTTGTCGAAAAACAAGTGATTTCAAAACCTCTCTCAGTTCAAAAAGTAAAAAAATGATTTTAGGCAAGATTATTGGAAACGTGGTTTCAACAGCCAAAATGAAAGGTTACGAATCAAAAATAATTTTGATCGTTCAACCTGTTGACAGAGCTGGAACGACCATTGGAAAATCATTTCTCGCGATAGATGCTATTCGTGCTGGAGTAGGAGATACAGTACTGGTTGTCGACGAAGGCAATTCTGCTCGGGCAGTTTTAAATGAGCCGGATTCACTCACTGTGAAAACAATAGTTTATGCAATAGTTGATACGATTGCTTGAGAACAATAAAATAAAACAATATCAGCAATGGAAAGTGATTTAGATAATCGGAAAGTTAGTCGGGTGGCAATTGGTGCTGACCATGCATCTTATGAGGCAAAAGAAATTATAAAATCTTACCTCACATGTGTTGGCTATAAAATAGTTGATGTTGGAACCAACAACAGTACGACAAAAGTAGATTATCCTGATTTTGCAGTAGCCGTTTCAAAAAAAGTAACAAGTGGAGATTGCGATCGTGGAATTATGCTTGATAGCGCAGGAATAGGTTCATCTATGGTTTGTAATAAGGTAAATGGAATACGGGCAGCTTTATGTTGGAATACAAAAACAATAATGAATAGCCGTGAACATAATAATGCCAATATTTTAACTATGGGAACGCTAAATCATACGGCCGACGAACTTTGTTCAATGGCAAAACTTTGGCTCGAAACCAAATTTGAAGGAGGAAGACACTGGGTAAGAATAAATAAAATGATGTCGGTAGAAAAAAATAAAATAATATTGAAACGAGCATAAACACTGAGGTTCACCAAAGAGGATGAAAA
>JAEMQE010000185.1 GCA_022758945.1 Lentimicrobium sp.
TTGTTAATGCTCGTGTCATTACATAAAAAAACATTTTCTTTGTATCTCAAAAAAAACAAAATACTTTAGTACATAAATATGGCAACATTCAATTTCAATAAATGGAATACGATTACCGGTTGGTGTGCATTTGCAATCGCATTAATCACATATACTCTTACTGTTGAACCTACAATGAGTTTTTGGGATTGTGGCGAATACATTGCCACTTCAGCAAAACTTCAGGTTGGACATCCTCCAGGAGCTCCATTGTTTCAAATGATTGGTGCTTTTTTCGCAATGTTTGCAATGGATGATAAACACATTGCTGTGATGGTAAACATGATGTCTGTTTTTTCGAGTGCTTTTACCATTTTATTTATGTTTTGGTCATCATCGATGATTTTGAAAAAAATAATTTCGCAGTATTCTGAAGTAAATAAAAACAATTCTATAGTAATTCTTGGCAGTTCTTTTGTGGGTGCTTTGGCTTATACTTTCTCTGACAGTTTCTGGGCAAGTGCCGTTGAAGCCGAAGTTTATGCAATGGCTTCTTTATTTATAGCTTTGCTTTTTTGGTTGGGTTTACGCTGGGAACAAGATATGGATTCTCCAAGAGGTAATAAATGGTTGTTGATCATTTCACTTGTGGTTGGGCTTACATTTGGCGTCCATTTTATGGCCTTATTAGCCATTCCTGCCATTGGCTTCCTTTATTTTTTCAAACATTACAAAACAGTAACAGTAAAAAATTTCATCATTGCCAATGTTGTCGTTGTAGCCATTTTGCTGTTTATTTTCAAACTACTATTACCACTTACGATGGCTTTCTTTGGTAAAACCGAAGTTTTTATGGTCAATAGTTTAGGATTGCCTTTTGACTCGGGGACTATTTTTGTCGTTTTACTTCTAATTGCTTTCTTTTATTTTGGATTAAAATACTCTCACAATAAAGGTTATGTACATTTGAATACACTAATTTTATGCATTTTATTCATCTTAATAGGTTTTTCAACCTGGATGATGCTGCCTATTCGCGCCAATGCAAATACAGTAATTAACGAGAACAAACCTTCGGATGCTAGAGAAGTTTTGGCTTATTACAACAGAGAGCAATACGGTTCAAATCCTTTGTTTTATGGTCCTCAATATACTGAAGCTTTTGCAGGTTTAGACAAAAATAATCCTTATTTAGATAAAGCTCCCAACTACGAAAGAGATTATAAAACCGGGAAATATGTTATCGTAAATAATTTTAAAAATGCCGAACAAAATAGTGATGATGCTCAAAAAACAATTTTACCTCGTTTGTGGAGCAGCGAAAACATTGAGAATTACATCAACTTTACAAATCCACCACAATTCAGAATAAATCCTGACTATGCTTATGAAGCGGATTTGCCAAAATATGGAATTGATCCAAGCACTTTATCTGAAGAAGACTTAAGCAAAGCCGTTGCGCAGTTGAGGAATGAAACAGAAAAAACGGTAACTGAATTCAGAAAAGCCTATGCTCAAAAACAAATTGACAATGATGGTTATGTGAAATTCTTGAAAAGTTATGGTGACTATTTAATTGTAGACAAGCCCTCAACTATCGATAACTTAAGATTTATGGCTGAATTCCAATTTGGCTATATGTATTTTAGGTATTTAATGTGGAATTTTGTCGGACGTCAAAACGATGTTCAGGGAAGATACGACTATCAAGACGGAAACTGGCTTAGCGGCATTCCTTTTATAGACGAATTGCATTTAGGTTCTCAGCAAAACTTACCATCGGATGTGTTGAACAACAAGGGACGAAACGTGTATTTCTTTTTACCTCTCATTTTAGGACTCATAGGCATAATGTATCACGCCAGCAGAGATAGAAAAAGTTTTTATGTGCTATTAGTTCTCTTCTTATTTTTGGGAATAGCCTTGAAAATCTACCTCAACGAAAGGCCTTTTGAACCTCGAGAAAGAGATTATGCATTGGTGGGTTCATTTTATGTATTTGCCATTTGGATTGGCTTTGGAGTATATTCATTATATGAAAGCATACAAAAATACTTAGCACCAAAAATAGCCGGACCCATAATTATTGCTGCAAGTTTATTGGCTGTTCCTGTTCTTATGGCTTACCAAAACTGGGATGACCACGATCGTTCAGGTAAATATACTGCAACAGCATTGGCAAAATCGTATTTAAATTCCTGTGATCCAAATGCAATTTTGTTTACCATTGGTGACAACGATACTTTCCCTCTTTGGTATGCCCAAGAAATCGAGCATGTACGAACCGATGTCAAAATTGTAAATACGAGTCTTTTTATGACTGACTGGTATATTGACCAAATGAAAACCAAAACCTACGAATCAAATCCGTTGCCTATTTCATTTACTCATGACGAATATGTGGGTGACAAACTGGATTATGTGGCACATATTCAAAAAGTAGACAGCCGTTGGGACATTAAAGATTTTATCAATTTTATTAAAAATCCAAAATCTACTGTTGAAATGCAAAACGGACAAACCATTCATTTTTATCCAACAAATAAAATCAGGATTCCTATTGACAAAAACAGCATTATCCAGAACAAAGTAGTGGATGCAAAATTCAACGACTCTATTGTGCCTTATATAGACATTGACATCAAAGGAAACGCATTGTACAAAAACAGGCTAATGATGCTTGACATTGTAGCAAACAACAATTGGAAAAGACCTATTTATTTTAGCCCAGGCGCTTTTGAAGATGAAGATTATTTGTGGATGAAAAACTACCTTCAATTAGAGGGAATGGTCTATAAATTAGTCCCAATAAAAACAAAGGTCGAAAAAGATTCAAATCCTATGGATATGGGAGATATTGATGCCGATAAAATGTATTCTATTGTAATGAAATGGGATTGGGGAAATAGTGACGGAAACATTTATCACGATCCTGAAACAAGAAAAAACAGCATTTCTTATCGTTCTGTTCTTTCCAGACTAATGGATAAACTGATTGCTGAAGGTAAAATGGACAAGGCGAAAAACGTGATTGACTTGGCTATGACAAAAATGCCTTTGGAAAAATTTGGCTATTACTCTATGGTAGAACCTTTTGCCAAAGGATATTATGAAGTGGGCGAAGCAGCAAAAGCTCGAGAACTTTTGGATAAATTAATTACAAAATACAAAGAAAACCTAAATTATTATGGCACTCTAAGTTCTTCTGAACAAGTTGATATTGCCGTTGACATCATAACCGATATTGAACGTTATAGAAGTCTATTGCAAGTGATGAAAGAAAGCGGTGACGTACAATTTTACAATAAAAACAGACCGCCATTTAACACTTATATTAAAATGTTTTCCCGTTTTGGACGCGA
>JAEMQE010000186.1 GCA_022758945.1 Lentimicrobium sp.
GTGCGTTTTAACAATTTTGATTTCACTTTCAATATTGAGGATAAAATTGATGTTCGTCAAACCCAAATTCCCAATATGATTGTGCAACCGTTTATAGAAAATGCTATTCTTCACGGCGTTTCACATCTTAAAGAAAATGACGGAAAAATCGATTTGAATTTTTATTTAAAAAAGAATATTTTAACCATCGAAGTTATCGATAACGGTTTTGGAATTGACACCAACAAACCCAAAAACACCAGCCACGTTTCAAAAGGAATTGCGATTATTAATGAACGAATCGGAATTTTGCAACAATCCTACCCCGAAAAAGTGTTTTCGATAACGCAACAAGATGCGTTTCCTGATACCATCAGGAAAGGGCATAAAGTGGTAATTATGGTTACTGTTTTATAAAAATTGACGGAAATCAATTATATTAAGTCATTAATTTGACGGAAATTAATTAAATTACGTCATTAATTTGACGCAATTCAATAAAATAATTATATTTGTCTACTAAATAATTGTCTTATGGAAATAAACAGAATATACGAAACCCTGATTCCTGCCAAGTTAAAACCAAATAAAGTACTAGTTTTGTTGGGCGCAAGACGCGTTGGAAAAACACAGCTCGTTACTAAAATTCTAAAAAACACAGCCGAAAAATTTATTTTTTTGAATGGTGATGATGTAGAAACACATAATATTTTAGAAATTCAAAGCACGGCAAATTACAAAAGGATGCTGGGTGATATTAAATTTTTGATTATCGATGAAGCGCAAGAAATTTTAAATATTGGCAAAAAACTCAAGTTAATGGTTGATACCATTCCCGATTTGAAAGTTTTAATAACGGGTTCATCAGCATTTGAAATTAACAATCAAATTGGTGAACCACTTGTGGGACGAATGACAAGTTTAAACCTCTACCCGATTGCACAACTAGAATTCTCGCAAACCGAAAACTTTTTAGACACTAAAAACAATCTCGAAGAACGCCTTATTTTTGGGAGTTATCCCGAAGTTTCCCAGCTCGTAAATCGGGACGAAAAAATAAGTTACCTCAAAGAAATTGTAAACACACATTTGTTACGAGATATTTTGGCGTTTGAAGGTATCAAAAAACGAGACAAAATTATTGCGTTATTACAAATTGTAGCGTTTAGAACAGGAAGCGAATTATCGTTAGAGAGCATTGGTCGTGAGTTACAAATTAGCAAAAACACGGTCGAAAAATATTTGGATTTGTTTACCAAAGTATTCATTATATACAGCGTTTCGGGTTTTAGTAGAAATAGAGATAATGAAATTACGAAAATGAAAAAATGGTATTTTATAGACAATGGCATTCGCAATGCGATTATCAACTCGTTTAACGGCTTGAATATGCGGGAAGACATTGGCAAACTTTGGGAAAATTACCTGAACTCAGAACGTATAAAAACTTTAGAATACAAACAAATTTTTGTTTCGCAATACTTTTGGCGAACGCATACCAAACAAGAAATAGATAGAATTGAAGAGCAAAACAATACTATTGCCGCTTATGAATACAAATGGGGGAAATCGAAAGCAAAAACCCCGACAGAATTTGCAAAATCATATCCTCAAGCGCAATTTGAAATCATCAACCAAGACAATTATCTAGATTTTATTCTCTAAAAAAACACTTTTTTTTACCGTTCCCTAAATGAAACCTACCGTATTCTAAATGGTTTTGGTTTGTATGTACTGTTTCCCATAGTTTTATTGGATATAAAATTATGAAAAAAACTACACTCCTTATTTTTTTATTCCTTTTTGCAATAAAAGGAAATGCGCAATGCTGGAAAAGTATTTCGGCTAGTCCAAAAAATACTATCGCAATAAAAATGGATGGAACACTATGGGCTTGGGGAGATTCAGTTCTAACTGGGAGCGGAACAGGCTCTAAATCTACACCCTATCAAATAGGCACGGCAACGAATTGGCAAACGGTTTCCGCTGGGAACTCTCACGCACTTGCGATTAAAACAGATGGTACTTTATGGGCTTGGGGGTTTAATTTATCTGGAGAATTTGGGAATGGTGCAAGTAATACTTTTTCTATTTTACCCATACAAATAGGAACTGAAACCAATTGGTCAAAAATTGCCACAGCTTATCAAAGTAGTAAAGCAATAAAAACCGATGGCACATTATGGGCTTGGGGATATAATGGGGGTCAATTTGGTGATGGAACAACTGTAAATAAACTTATCCCCACTCAAATAGGTATTGATACTAATTGGTCTTCTATTTCATTTAAAAATTATAATCTCACTTATGATTTTACTTTAGCATTAAAAACTGATGGTACTTTGTGGGCTTGGGGCAAAAATAACGATGGACAATTGGGTGATGGGACAATAATAAATAAGTATGTTCCAATGCAAATAGGAACTGATGCCAATTGGTTTTCAATTAACACAGGGGGCACTCACTCACTGGCTATTAAAACAAACGGAACATTATGGGCTTGGGGGTCCAATAATTATGGTGAATTAGGCGATGGAACTACAGTTTCAAAACTTATTCCGACACAAATAGACATCTCAACACGATGGACTTCTATTTATGCAGGTAATGGTTTTTCTGTTGCTACAAAAACAGGCGGTGCTTTATTGGCGTGGGGAGTCAACACTAGCGGACAGTTAGGAGATGGCACTTATACATCACAATCTTTACCAATAGTCTTATTAACAACGGCGGCAGCAGTACAAACAGTAGCAGTTAGTTACAGTCATACATTAATAGAAGGTGACACAGGTGCTTTTTCTTGGGGAGTAAACACTATTGGTCAACTTGGCGATGGCACAACAGTAAATAAAAATATTCCAACGGCAATTGCGTGCCCTACATCTGTATTAAAAAATGAAAGCTTTATGGTTGAAAACGGTTTTTCAATCTTCCCGAATCCAAATCATGGTAGTTTTTTTATTAAAGCTAATAATGGTTCTGAACCAATCGAAGGCATTAAAATTTATAGCCTTCAAGGAAAATTACTTTTTACCAAAAAAATTACCTCGACAAACGAAGAAATAAAAACCACAGGAATTTCTTCAGGCGTTTATTTGCTAAACATTGAATCTAAAAACGGCGTGAGTTCTAATCAAAAAATTGCAATTCAATAACCTAAACGATGCATCCAGAATTATTCCATTTTCAGCTCCCTGATTTCTTGGCTCATTTGTTTCAAATAAAACAAGTGACGGTTTATACCTATGCGTTTTGTATTGCCTTGGGCTGTTTGGTAACGGGTATTTACACCAAACGAGCTGCGCGAAAAGATTTAGGAATCAAGGATCTTTCA
>JAEMQE010000169.1 GCA_022758945.1 Lentimicrobium sp.
AAACGATTGCACGTGAGCTGAAGTTTGCACCGATGCCACCATATAACCCGCAATCAGCTTGCGCATTCTGTCCATTTCGATGATTTCGTCGCCACCGTTTATAGAAACAGTTGTTGGTTGCTGAACAGTTGGGATTGGTTTTGAAATTACTGGCTCTTGGATTTTGACTTTTGGCTCAGTTTTTCTGTCGGCAACAAATTTTAAAATATCTTCTTTGGTAACTCTTCCGTCTTTGCCAGAACCGGAAATATTTTCTAATTCGGAAAGAGAAATACCTTCTTCCTTGGCAATATTTTTGACCAATGGCGAGAAGAATTTTTCGGAAAGCCCCCCAGCCCCCGAAGGGGGTGCAGAAACAATATTAGTAGATTTTGCAATGCTACTTACTATATTTTTTTCTAATTCAGAAACACTTAAGTCTTCCTCTTTTTGAACTCCCCCTTCGGTGGCTGGGGGGCTTTCGGTTTCGATAATAGCAATAGTTTGTCCTACCTGAACCAAATCGTCTTTACCAAACAATTGCTCCACTAAAACGCCCGAAACTTCGCTTGGCACTTCGCTATCTACTTTGTCAGTAGCTATTTCGAGCACGGCTTCATCGGCTTCAATTTTGTCGCCAACTTGTTTCAACCAGTTTGTAATGGTTGCTTCTGCAACGCTTTCTCCCATTTTTGGAAGTTTCAATTCAAATCTTGCCATATTATTAACCCAAAAGGTGATTTTGATTTTATGACTGCAAAATTAGTAATTATTTTTAGTTATTGGCTGATAATTGATAGTTTTTGGATAAATCAAAAATCTGAAATCTGAAATCAAAAATCTGAAATTTTTATGACTTCTCCCCTATCAAAACTACTGTTGCTACCAATCACGTAATCAGATGATTCAGGGATAATTTTAAAAGTAAAGCCCTTGTTTTTATTGACTTCGAAAGTTTTAATTATAGTCTTAAAATCAAGGTAATTTTGGTCGAAAATAATTTCAGTTGTTGCATTTTCCGCAAACGATTTCGTAATATTCTGTCGTAGTACTGATTTTTTTAATTGATTTTCTAATTTTTCTCTCAAAATTTCATTCTCAGAAATAAGAATATACTTTTCTGGATTTGACTTTGGTTTTGGTTTTCCCTGAAACATTTTGACCATTGAAAAAAACACAATTCCCATTTTCATAAAAACAGAAAATAGAAATGATACCCTAAAATGTTTTTTATAGAAGAAATTCATCGCTTCCTGAAAGCGTTTCATATAGGTTCCGTCCTTAACTGTACTTTCTCCTTTATAATGTATAACAGCCGTTTCGTGGAAATAATAATTTGTTTTTCCTTTTTTTAATGCCATATACGACAAATCGATATCGTCAGAATACATAAAACAATTCTCGTCGAAACCGCCAATTCCATTGTACAAATCTCGTTTCATCAACATAAAAGCTCCAACGAGAATATCGACTTTTCCAGTTTCATTTTCGGATAAATGTTGCGCGTAATATTGCCCAAATGTTTTCGGAAAGATTTTATACAAACCCAAGATTTTGGTAAAAGCCACAAACGGGGTTGGAGTTCCTCGTTTGCTTTCCGGGAGGAAATTCCCTGTTCCGTCGATGAGTTTTACACCCACAATTCCTATGTCTTTTTGTTTTTTGGCGAAAGCCAATACTTTCGTAAATGTATCTTCGGCGACAACTGTATCGGGATTTAGAATGCAAATATATTCTCCTTGGGCAACTTTAACACCGATATTATTCCCTTTTGGGAAACCTGAATTTTCTTTGTTTTCAATAAGTTTGATATTCGGAAAACATTTTTTCATCATCTCGCAACTGTCGTCTTGCGAATTGTTGTCGATAACGATAATTTCGGCATCGATGTTTTGTATAGCATTTTGAACACTTAGAACACAAAGCTCTAAGAAGTAACGCACGTTGTAATTGAGAATAATGACGGATAGTTGCATAAAATAAATGGGGGAATTAACGCAACAGTTTTTTAAGATGAGTTGGATTTTGCTTGTTGTTCCAAAATAAAACTAATTCTACTTTTTTTTCAGATTCCAAAATTCTATAATATAAAGTGGTTTGTTTTGAAATTACAATTGAAAAACAATTCAATTTTGAATTAAAAATTCCAATCTCAGGCTTTTTAGCTAATCCCTCTAAAAAAGAATATACTAATAAAACAAATTTATCTGCTTCAACTAAATTCCATTTTCTTAAAATAAAATCAATTTCTTCGGCTAAAGTGATTTCGGCTAAAGATGACCATTTAACTTCCAACATTAAAGAGGAAGATTGAATTTTTGCTTAATACTTGCCATAACAACTTCGTGTGGCGTAGTTTCTCCTCTTTCGCACTGTGCAATGCCTTTTTCTATGAGTTTTTCTAGTAATTCCGACAATTCATCTTCTGAAATAGTTTCTGATTTAGATTCATATTCAGTTGCTGGCTCTTGAATAAGATTTTGCTTTTTGTCGATTAAATGTTTCTTTGAATTTCCCATTTTGAAAGAATTTTAAAATCCAAATATACGAATTAATTCCAAAAAATAAAACCTTAGCCTTTTGCAGAAAAAGCACAAAAAAAGCTGTTTCATTACAAAACAGCTTTATTTAAATTAACGAATTATTAAATTTTATTTTCCTGCTTCTTTTTTAGCATCTTCCTTCATTTTGTCATTTGCGGTAATTGCAAATTCTACTCTACGGTTTTGACTTCTTCCTTCTGGCGTATCATTGGTTGCAATAGGTTGCTCAATTCCCAATCCAGTTGTTTTAAAACGAGAAGCAACTAATCCTTTTGAAACTAAATAATCTTTGACCGATGCGGCTCTTTTTTGAGATAGTGTAAGATTGAATTCTGGGCTTCCTGTACTGTCAGTATATCCAAAAATTTCAATATTAGTATCAGAATATTCATTGAATACAGGAAGTAATTTATCTAAATTGGCTTTGGCCTTAGCTGTTAACGAGGCTTTATTAGTGTCAAAAAGAACCGAATCTTCTTTTAATGTTAAATGAATCCCTTCACCTACTCTTTCCACATCAGCACCTGGCAAAGCTTGGTCAATTTCTCGAGCTTGCTTATCCATTTTATTTCCTATAACGCCACCAGCAACTCCACCTACAGCTGCTCCAATTGCTGCTCCTGCAGCTGCATTTCCGGAACTTGCACCAATAAGCCCTCCAATTAAAGCTCCTGCTGCTACACCAATTCCAGCACCTTTTTGAGTGTTATTTGCATTTTTTATAGAACTGCAACTAGTCAAAAAGGAACCTCTTATTATAGAAAATACGATTATAAAACAGGGAAAATTTA
>JAEMQE010000044.1 GCA_022758945.1 Lentimicrobium sp.
AACGTATATTATGCCTGTTAGCAAGTTTATCCTCCAACGAAATTGGGAAAATTGCGGAAAGCAGTTTAACATGCAAAAAATATTTTTTACAATAACCCAACATTTTTGGCAATAATCATTGTTTATTGCCAAATATGTTATACATTTGCATTTCTCAATTAATCTTATATGGCAACAATCACAGACATACTATATTTTGCCGCCACAAATAGTCAATTTACACGTAAAGAGTTGATTGCTTATTTGGAAAAACAAAAACAAACTGTTTCTCCAAACGCTCTATCAATACAATTAGATCGGCTATTGAAGAACAACGAACTTACCCGCATTGAGCGTGGGGTTTATGCTCTGCCAACTACTTCTCACAAAAATTTTATGGCTTTTATTTCAGATGAAATAAAACAATTGAATTTACAACTCAAAACACAATTCCCATTTGCTAACTTTTGTGTGTGGAGTAGTAAAACGATTGCCTCATATATGCACCACATTCCCAACCTCAATTACATTTATATTGATGTTGAGCGTGATGTCACAGAATCAGTTTTCGACTATCTAAATAGCAATAGTTCTATTCGTGTTTTTTTGTGTCCCAATCAGGATGATTTTAGTCGCTATATCAATGGAAATGAGTCTATCATTGTTCGAACACTAATATCAGAAGCCCCATTACAAGTGTTAGATGGGTTTAATACACCAACTATTGAAAAGATATTAGTAGATGTGGTGGGCGATGTTGAATTTTATTTTTTACAAGGAACTGAAATCACTTATTTTTACAGTAATGTAATTGAACGGCACAACTTAAACACCAATAAACTATTACGTTATGCTACCCGACGGGGACGAAAAGAAGAAGTTGAGGAAGTATTAAAAACAATTCAATTGTAAAACACAGTTAATTATGGAACAGCAAACCCAATCAAATTACAATCAGGCTATTCAGGCTATCAAAGATGCCATTCTGAAAAGCCGGTATAGGGCAGCTGCATTGGTCAACCGTGAGTTGCTATCGCTTTATTTTGGTATCGGAAAATTTATTTCCGAAAATAGCCGCAACCACTTTTGGGGTACAAATGCTATCGAAACCATTTCAGTAAAATTACAAGTGGAACTACCCGGATTGCGAGGGTTTTCGCCAGTGAATATCAAACGAATGAGACAGTTTTATGAAGAATGGGAAAAATATATTCAAAATGCTGTAATTCGTCCGTCAGTACCGGACGAAATTCAAACGGATTTACTGTTGGTAAATCGTCCGTCGATAACGGACGATTTGGTCAACCTGAGTTTTGAACACTTTTTATCAATTGGATTTACCCACCATTATGAGATATTGGTTAAGGCCAAAACACTTGAAGAGAGGCTATTTTATATCAATAATTGTGCGATGGAATTTTGGAGTGTAGAAAAATTAAAATATAATCTTAAAACCTCCCTCTTTAAGAAACAAGGCTCTATGCCAAATAATTTTGGAAAGACCAATCAAAATCCAAATTTACAAAAGCAAGCACTTCAATCGTTCAAAGATGAATATTTGCTCGACTTTATCAATATTGAAGATCCCGACGAATTGGACGAACGACTGTTAGAAAACGAAATAGTAATTCATATCAAGAAATTTATTATGGCATTGGGAAGCGATTTTTCGTTTATGGGAAATCAATATCGGCTGGAGGTTGATGAGAAAGAATTTTTTATAGACCTGCTGTTCTTTAATCGCAGAATTCAATGCTTAGTAGCCATTGAACTCAAACGAGGCGAGTTCAAACCCGAATACGCAGGAAAATTGAACTTTTATCTCTCGGCACTAGACGAATATATTAAACTTCCTCATGAAAACCCTTCTATTGGTATCATTCTTTGTAAATCGCAAAGCCAAAAAATTGTTGAATTTGCTTTTCGCGATACAAGTAAACCAATGGGAGTAGCCACCTATCAGTTGTCTACGCAACTCCCTGAACAGTATCGGAATATTTTACCCGATGCCGAAACGTTAAAAGAACTACTGTAAAAAGGTAAATATAGAAGCATTCTACTATTGGAATGAAATAAGCAAACTGAGAAATAAAACAAATAATTACAACCACTTTAAAAACAAATTATTATGTCAGACTACAGTAGTTACACAGAAAGAGATGCTTTTAATGAAGCTCTCTGTAATCTTGTAGAAGAATATCTTCAAGAAAAGATGCCCGCCCTACTGATACCGTACTTGCTATCAAAGAAAAAACTATGGAAATTGAATTAGGTGAACAAGCCAACTTTATTAAAGGTTAGAAAACTTACGCAATTCAAAGTTTAATTCGAAACAACGAAGATAATTCTGGCCAAGAAGCAGACATAGATGCAACACACGAATTAGCTTCTTCATATTTTTTTGTACGATAAAACCCGCACAAAATGATACTCGATTTAAAAGGAAAGATAACAACAACTGTACATAAGATTTGTGTCACGAACTACACAAAGGATATGTTTCTTTCTGTCAGTTCATCTGGTTTGAATTGGACTGATAATTTTAATTTAGCTTCATGTTTTGATAGCGAACAAGAGGTGCTTGAATTTATAGAACACCCTTATGTACAAGAATTTATTGCTGATGTTTTAGAGCAATATATCTGGACTGATACAAGAAAGTCAATTTACGAAAGCAATTAAATTTCTATTTCATTTCTCATTAATCTAAAGTTTTTTCGCAAGAGAGGTGTTAAGAGCAAACGGCTTGACGATGATGTGCTGACAGACACAAACGAAGTTTTACTGAATAACCTGAAACTGACAGACAATGGTTATTTGAAAAGAGCTGCACTTTTGCTTTTTCACCCCGACCCTGAAAAATTTGTATCGGGTGCATATATCAAAATCGGTTTTTTCCGTACCGACAGTGATTTGTTATTCCAGGACGAAATACACGGCAATCTTTTTGAACAAGTCGAAAAAACAATGGATTTGCTTTTTACCAAGTACATTCGGGCAATGATTAGTTACGAAGATATATACCGTGTGGAAACCTACGAATATCCAAAAGATGCTTTGAGAGAAGCACTGCTTAATGCCGTTGCACACAAAGATTATACGGGACCTTATCCGATTCAAATCAGTGTCTATGACAACAAGATTATGATCTGGAATTATGGAAAACTTCCCGAAAATTGGACTGTTGAAGATTTGCTCAACAAACATTCTTCACAACCACGTAATCCCGATATTGCAACCACTTTCTTCCGCAGCGGTTATGTGGAATCTTGGGGACGAGGGATGGATAAAATGAGAAATTTATGTATTGAAGCCAAAATC
>JAEMQE010000209.1 GCA_022758945.1 Lentimicrobium sp.
AGATAATTATTATTTAATTAATACGCATTCATACATATTATTCTATGCTGATTTAAATTGGTACAGTAATTCCATTCAAAATGAATAATTCAAATAAATTAAAAGGTGTACTAATTTTCACATTAATGTGCCTGTTTTCTAATGCTCAAAATTTAAAGGTGATGACTTATAACATTCGCCTCGATGTTGCTGTTGATGGAGAGAATGATTGGGCACATCGTAAAGAGTATTTTACGTCTCAAATTCAATTTTACGAACCAGATATTTTTGGAATACAAGAGGCAAAACCAAATCAAGTGATAGATATTAGCTCGTTTCTTGCTCAATATAGCAATGTTGGAATTGGAAGAGAAGGTATAGAAAAAGGTGAATCCTCTAATATTTATTATAAAAAAGACCGGTTTAATGTTGTAGAGTCAAATACTTTTTGGCTATCCGAAGCTCCAAACCAAATTTCAAAAGGTTGGGATGCTGCTTTTAACAGAGTTTGTACTTATGCTTTATTTAAAGATAAAAAAACAAAATCCTTTTTTTGGGTATTTAACACTCACTTAGATCACATTGGTGAAGTGGCCAGAACCAAAGGAATTCAACTTATTTTATCTAAAATAGAATTATTAAATTCTAAAAAATATCCAGTAATTTTTATAGGCGATTTTAATTCAGAACCCAATACTGAAAGAATTATTGAATTAAAAAAAGTTATGGATGATAGCCGAGATATATCAAAAGAAAAACCTTTTGGCCCATCAGGAACATTCAATAATTTTAAACATAATGAAGCAGTAACTAAGTTGATCGATTATATTTTCATATCAAAAAAATCAAACATAGAAGTCAAAAAATATGCCGTATTAAGTGATTCAAAAGATTTAAAATATCCGTCAGACCATCTTCCTGTTTATGTTGAAATAAATTTAAACAACTAATTATGATTACTTTAAATAGAATTATGAAACTAATACTTTTTTTTACATTAACTGCATTTCTCTCTAAATGTTCTACTCCAAATCAAGGGCCAACTCCTGTTATAAAACCCATAGTAAGCATTACAAGTACTCCAATTACCGAAGGAACAGATGTGATATTTACCATATCATTAAGTAGCACTAGTGATTCTGCAACTACAATTGCTATCGTAACGACCCCAAACACGGCTTCAACAGATGATTATACCACAACTAATTTAACCAAAACAATTCCTGCAGGTCAAACATCAATAACTGTAAATATCCCAACAAATAGTGACTCCATTGGAGAATCGACAGAAACATTTACACTAACAGGTACAGTAACATCTAACAACACTTCTAATACTGCTCCAATAATAGCTGTTGGAACAATATTAGACAACGGAATTCTGGCTAGTGAGCTCGATATTTGGTTAACAAAAGGGGATCAATCAGTATTACTTCAAAAACAAAATACAATTCAACTATTTGGAACAACATCCAACAGTTTTCAAACAATTAATGTTGATGAAAATCAAACCTACCAAACAATTGATGGATTTGGATACACTTTAACAGGAGGAAGTGTAGAGATAATCAACTCTCTAAATGCAACAAAAAAACAAGAATTATTACAAGAACTTTTTGGCAATACAGTAACTTCTATTGGCATAAGTTATTTACGGATCAGCATAGGGGCTTCTGATTTGAACTCCTCTGTTTTTTCTTATAATGACTTGCCAAATGGCCAAGTTGATAGTGCTCAAACAAATTTTAGTCTTGCTCCGGATAACGCATTAATTCTTATGCTTAAAGAAATTTTACTTATTAATCCCAATATAAAAATAATGGCGGTGCCGTGGTCAGCACCTTCGTGGATGAAAAGTTCTTACACCACTATTGGGAGTAGTTTAGTTCCTATTTATTATAGTTCGTATGCTACTTATTTTGTAAAATACATTCAAGGAATGAAAGCAAATGGTATCACAATAGATGCAGTATGCCCACAAAACGAACCTTTACATGGCGGCAATAATCCAAGTTTGGTTATGACAGCAACGCAACAAATTAGTTTTATAAAAAAATTGGGCTTAGCATTTCAAAATAATGCAATAACAACAAAAATTGTATGCTACGATCATAATTGCGATAATCCGCAATATCCAATACAAGTTTTAAATGATGCCGAAGCAAAACCTTATATTGATGGATCTGCTTTCCATCTATATGCTGGTGATATAAGTGCACTATCAACAGTTCACGATGCGCATCCAACTAAAAAACTTTATTTTACAGAACAATGGACTTCTTCAACAGGTAATTTTGGTGGAGATTTAAAATGGCATCTAAAAAATGTTGTTATTGGTTCTATGCGAAATTGGAGTGTCAATGCATTAGAATGGAATTTAGCAAACGATGCTTCTTTTGGTCCACACACATCTGGAGGCTGCACACAATGCAAAGGTGCAATTACAATTAATAATAGTTCTGGTTATACACGAAATATTGCATATTATATTATTGCACACGCTTCAAAATTTGTTCCAAATGGCTCTATTCGAATTGCATCAAATATAAGCGGTAATTTAAGCAACGTAGCCTTTAAAACACCAACCGGGAAAAAAGTACTTATTGTTGAAAATGATGGAGGAACAACAGAAACTTTTAATATAAAATTTAACGGAAAATGGATTACTACTTCTTTAGAAACAGGCTCTGTTGGAACCTATGTTTGGTAAAATAAAATGAAAATGAAAAAGGTAGCAACAACACTAGTTATAATGGTTTCTTTTTTTGGGTATTCACAACAAAAAAGCAAGACCCAAATTAAAATTTTCTTAACAAAAGGTAGAGTAATAACCGTTTACACTTCTGCAGACAGCACTAATTTGAGGTTGACAAAAACCGACAATCTTACATTTTCAGATTTAAAACAACCCTTGGAAACCCAAGTTTGTGTTTTTGTAAATCCAAATAAAACCTACCAAACATTTCTAGGAATTGGTGGAGCAATAACTGATGCCACAGCCGAAGTTTTTGCAAAATTACCACAGGACAAACAACAAGAATTTCTTGAAGCTTATTATTCAAAAGAGAAAGGAATTGGCTATACATTGATAAGAACTACTATTCACAGTTGCGATTTTAGTTCTGATATGTACACATATGTTAGTGAAGGTGATAATGAATTAAAAACATTCAACATAGACCACGACAAAAAATTTCGAATTCCATTAATAAAAAAAGCAATGGATAAAATTGGAAAAGATGCAACACTTTATGCAAGTCCATGGTCACCACCAGCATTTATGAAAAGTAATTCTTCCATGCTTAAAGGCGGTAAAT
>JAEMQE010000011.1 GCA_022758945.1 Lentimicrobium sp.
AGGTTTACACAGACTTACTCCTTATGAAAAGTTGAAAGGACTACCTGGAGGAAAGATCCCCGAAAGATTTTAAAGTCTGTAACAATTTGCCTCTTAATAAAATCTTAAATTTTGATACAATTGAAAATGTAAGGGGTGCAATTAAAGATGAAAGAGTATGCAGTCACACAATTTAGGGTATACTACAAAATTAATTTTGTTTTATAATTTAGAAAATTATTTTAGGAGGCACTTAATGAAAAAAATTATAGTGCTATTGTTTTTAATGACTTTTGTGATTGCAATGTTTCCCATTAAAACAAAAGCATCAACTTTTGTTTGGAAATCCCTTCTTACAAAAGAGAGCCTTTTTGGCGGAATGAGGAATGATTTCTCGCCTGTTTATCATATCGAAATTGATCCATCAAATGAAAAATGCGTATACCTTGCAACCTGGGGTAATGGTGTTTTAAAAAGTGAAAGTAATGATTTTAGTTTTTTGCCTGTCAATAACGGGCTTGAGGAACTTAATGTTCATACATTAAGAGTAAGTCCAACAAATCATGATAAAATCTATGCAGGAACAGCAACGGGTGTTTTTTATTCTGACAATCAGGGTAAAACTTTTTCGCTTTTAGGAGATTTGCGTCTTGAGATTAGCGTTATTGAATTTGGACTTAACGATACTGTTTATGCGGGCGTATTAAATGAACAGGAGAATGCAGGACTTTATTCATTTGACGGGAGCAGGTGGGTTGAATTAGGGCTTAAAGATAAAGATGTTTATTCGATAACAAGGCTCAACAACTCAACACTTCTAATTGGAACAAACGCAGGTCTTTATGAGTATGATGAAGCAGGTAAAACTTTTAAGTTGTTAGGTTTTGAGGATTCAACCATTAATTCGATTGCTATTTCATCAAAATGGATTGTTTTAGTAACTTCGAGCGGAATATTCAAAAGCCCAACTGATAATTTTAACTTCATTTCCCTTGCTAATTTAGATAAAAAGTTTGGGGAGAATAATTTTACTTCTGCTGCATTCTTGAAAGATGAAGATGAAGTTCTTTTAGGAAGCAGTATCGACGGAATTTATTTGGTTAACCTTTCAACAAATGCTTTTAGGCTATTATACGATCCATATACTCCAGTTTTTTCAATTACTGTTTCTAAGAGCGGGGTAATTTTCTTAGGTGTAGTATCTGGCATTATTTGGTCAGATGATAATGGGGTTTCATTTAAAACTTATGTAACGCCGAGAAGCGGCATAGAAATGAAGTTCGATCCTGATAATCCAAATATAATTTATGTTGGTGCAGGTGACGGTCTTTACAGAAGCGTAGATGGTGGAAAGACTTTTGAACTCTTGGGGCTAAATGATGTTAGCGTTTTTTCTATTGCCATAAATCCCCAAAACAAGCAAGAACTCCTAATTGGTACATATACAGGGCTTTATAAGTTCAATTCAAATAAAAATACTTTTCAAATTGTAGAGACAGGAAATCCAGGCTATGCAGTTACAAAGGTTCTATTTGATCCAAAGGGAAATATAGTTATTGGAGTAAAAGATAGAGGAGTATTCATTTCGGAAGACGGTGGCTTGAGTTTCCGCCTCATTCTAAAATTGGGGTTAAACGATTTTGTAAGTGATATAGAGTTTGATCCTGTTAATCAAAATACTTTTTATGTAGCAGCTTGCCATTTATCTTATTGTAATTTTGAAGAGAAAGTTTACAGGACAACAGATTATGGCAAAAATTTCGAAAGTTTGAACTGGATAGATCATGCACTTTATTTTTATAACTTAGACATTTACATTCCTAAGAACAACCATAACATAATTTATCTTACAGGTGAGAATATATATAGAAGCGATGATGGCGGGAAAACTTTTAAAAAGATTAGCATAGTTTCCGATACTGGTCTTCACCTGGATAGTCCTCAACCATATGTAGATATACTTATTTCTTACCGTTTAGTGAGTGATCCTGACGATCCTTTTAAGTTATTTTTAGTTAGCGAGTTTAAAATTTACATTCCAACCCCTTCTGGCTTAAAACTTGTTTTTAATGAGCCTCGCTTTTATACATCTTCTGATGGTGGTTTAACCTGGAATAAATTAGACCTTCCCAATACTATTGTAACTATAAGAGACATTGAATATTCTAAAGATACAAATACTGCACGAATATTAACAGGGCTTGGGATGCTTTACTATGATCTAAACAAAATGACCTACAAATACTACTCCAATTATTTCCCTGATAAAGAAATAAACTTTGCAAAGGTAATTAATAGTACTCTTTTTGTTGGCTCAAATAGCGGTAACATCGGGAAAAGCAATGATCACGGGGAAACGTTCTCTTTTAATGCAAAATTTGACGTGCCTATTAATAACATTTACGGGAGTAAATTAGATCCTTCTCTATATTTTGCTTCAACAAAAATTGGCGTTCTTGTGTCAACAAACGGTGGTGAAACCTGGGCAAGGAAACAAGACAACCTTGCTTTTTACAAAGTCTCTTCCGTATTGGATGGTGGAAAAGAAGTGTTTTATGCGATAACAAACGATGGTTTATTCAGGAGTTATGATAATTTTGAAAATGTAGAGAAAGTTTACGACGGAACAGTTAAAGAATTAATGATTGATGGGCAAACTATATATTTTGCAACTGACAACGCTATCTTTTCTACAAATGACTTTAAGACATTTAGCAAACTTGCTGATGTTTCTTCAAGTGTAAATGTGATTACTATCCAGAATGGCAGATTGTTTATAGGAACAAACGATGGGCTTTTGGTTTTAGACAATGGAAATCCGCAATCGATTTTAAAGGGTATAAGGATATTTGACATTTTAGGCGGCATTCCTATGTATCTTGCAACCGATAACGGTGTTATCGTTCTGAATGATGATCTTACTTACAATTCAATTAACAATGGACTTACAAATTATTATGTGACATCAATTACAAGGGATAATGAAAATAATATTTTTGTTGGAACTTTAGGTGGCGGACTGTTCAGGTTAGAGGAAAATTTTGTTATTAAATCCATATGCTACGAAAACGGTTCAATTTATCCTTTAGGCGAAGTGAGGGTTAAGTCTCATTCTTCACAAAGTTTTATTATTACTCCAAATTCGGGCTTTAAAATTAAAGATGTTAAGGTTGACGGAGTATCCGTCGGTCAATTATCAACCTATACTTTTTCAGATGTAACAAGCGATCATACCATTGAGGCAACTTTCGAACCGATCACATTTGTGATCACCGCTTTGGCAGGATCGGG
>JAEMQE010000294.1 GCA_022758945.1 Lentimicrobium sp.
TATAGCCAAGTATTGCCCATGGAAGAAATAAACCTACATTTTACAGGCGACATTTCGGCTGTAGAAAAAGCACATAACCTTTTAGCTGCTTTAATCGACAATAATCTTCAAAATAGAAAAAGAGGCTTGGGAATTGACCCTCGTACCATCCGCTGGAAAAGGGTTATGGACATGAACGAACGCGCATTGCGTAAAATAGTAGTTGGTTTAGGTGGCACTGCCGATGGTGTTCCTCGCGAAACAGGTTTTGACATTACTGCTGCTTCCGAAATTATGGCTATTCTATGCTTATCGAAAGATATTAACGATTTGAAAGAGAGGTTGGGAAATATATACATTGGCGATACTTGGGAAGGTAAACCTGTGTTTGCTCGCGATTTAAAAGCACAAGGAGCAATGGCTGCATTACTCAAAGAAGCCATTATGCCAAATTTAGTTCAAACCATCGAAGGCAATCCTGCCATTATCCATGGTGGACCTTTTGCTAATATTGCCCAAGGTACAAATTCTATTGTTGCAACTAAAATGGCTCTCACTTTTTCAGACTACGTAGTAACTGAAGCCGGTTTTGCCAGCGATTTAGGTGCTGAAAAGTTTTTCAATATTAAATCGCAGATAGCAGGTCTATTCCCCAATGCAACTGTTTTGGTTGCTACGGTAAGGGCATTGAAATATCATGGAGGTGCTAAATTAGCCGATTTAAACAACCCCAATACAGAGGCTGTTGCAAAGGGATTAGAAAATCTTGATAAGCATATCGAAAACTTATCGTATTTTAACCTAAAACCCACTGTGGCTATTAACCGATTCTCATCTGATACAGAAGAGGAGTTAGCTGTAGTTAAACAACACTGCCAAGAAATGGACATTGATGTTTCTGTTATCGAAGTTTGGGCTAAAGGCGGTGCAGGAGCTGAAGAGCTTGCTCATATCGTAGCTAAAAAAGCAGATGCTTGCAAAACATGCTTCAAACCATTATATGATTTTGAATGGTCGGTTGAGCAAAAAATTGAAACCATTGCCACCAAAATGTATGGAGCCAAAAACGTTGAATATTCGTTACAAGCTAAACAAACCATTCAAAAAATCAACGAATTAGGCTTCGATAAATTCCCTATTTGCATGGCAAAAACTCAAAAATCGTTGTCCGACGATCCAGCTAAAAAAGGACGTCCACGCGATTTTACGATTAAAATCAGAGAAATAGAAATTGCTGCCGGAGCAGGTTTTATTATACCTATTGCGGGTACTATTATGCGTATGCCGGGATTACCAGATGTGCCAAGTGCCGAGGTAATAGATATTGATAATGATGGAAATATTTCCGGATTATTTTAAAAAAAAGAGGCATTGAATTATCAGTGCCTCCTTTTTTTTAACGTATTTTTACCCTTGCTTAATTTTATGGTGGATTCTAAAAATTCATTTTTTTTATTTTGATTTTAAAACGGATGTTAACACGAAATTCTGTATGTTTTCAATGCTTTCGTGAGATTTTTTTAAAATTTGTTGCTACATGTCATTTAATTCCTCATAATTTATTTCTAAGTTTTTAAAGATTTCTTTTTGTCTAGTAGAAGGTTCTGTAATCTTTATTTCTTCGTGATTTTTTTCAATTTTCAAAATATTCAGTTTTATCATTTTTAGTTCTTCCTCTACATCTTTGAAAGCGAGTTGTTCTTTTTTCGCTTTATTACTTTTTTTCAACCATGGGAATATTTTAATTTCTATTTCTCTTATTATTATGTAAGCAAACATAGCCACCAATACATGTCCTCTTGTAGTGGCTTCGTTAATATGAAAAACGGGTCTTACATCTAATTCTATTGTTTTTAAATCGCGAAAGGCATGTTCAACATGTTTTAGTTTTTTATACTCTTCTCTTACTTGTTCTTTGGTAAATTTTTTATTACATACATTCGTTACTATTACATATTTTCCATCTAATTTTTTCGCTTGTGAATAATTTTCAAAGAGAAACTCAACATTGAATTTATCTTGAGCTATGGTGATTTGATAAAATGACTGCATGTGATAGTGTTCCAAGGCTTTTTGTGCTCTGTATTTATAGCTATCAATTTGTTTCTCGTTGAAGGTAGTGACCAATTTTTTGTTTTTATGCCCTGCCGCAAGTTTTTTTACATTTTCAATATTTTTGAACTGCCTCTTTTTATAAGATAATTGAATTTCATTTAATTCATCTTCAAATCGGGTTCTAAGTGATGCCCTTTTTTCAGATTTTTCTCTCTCCAATTCAGGATTATTGCACAATATATAGCGTTCCCCTGAATTTTCTATTTCAGCTAATTCTTTACCAAATAAGCTTAATTGAATAACATCTTCGTTTAGCAAACATCGTATTTCGTCTATGCTCAACGCTGTGATGTAGCCGAGACCTTCTTTCTCGTGTTCATTCATCTGTTCAAGGTTATACCTTATCCGCATGCCACGGTCCCCTACAAGTATGATATCTTCCGCACCAAATTCTTTCCTTATTTTGCGGAGTTCTTCTATCACCGTTGTATGGTCGTTTGTATTTCCCTCAAAAACCCGTATGCTTAATGGTAATCCTTCATTGTCAGTTATCAATCCTATTACGATTTGGAGCTTCCCTTTTTTAGCATCACGGTTATATCCAAAAGCAGACAATGCATTCTTGGTTCCCTCAAAATAGCTACTTGTGATATCATATAAAAAAATTCTCTTTTGTTTTCCTTTTTGATATTGAAACCATTTTCGCTCTATTTTGTCTTGTACATTAGGCAAATCTCCCAACACTTCATATAATTCTTTCAACTTTAATTCCGTTATATTTATTCCCAATTTTTTACCAATGGTTTCATTTCGTTTGAGCCAGTTATAGATTGCCAGTTTACTTCCTCTGGTTATTATCTTTCCGATAATCATTAGCTCAACAAGTTTAGCACTTTTTTCTCCCAGTACTTTTTCTAAAACCTCGCTTATCCGTAAGCGCTTCATAAGCATAATTAAAACATACACAAAACCAAAATCTATGCTCTTTGTTATCACAATATCTTTTAATGATACTAAAACGTCTTTATCTTTATGTAAAGATCCTTTAATGGCAAGCACTACTTCTGATGGAAACTTGCTTAAGTTCGATATGACTTCAGTTTTTATTTTGCCTGCCTCTCTGTATTTGCGGCATAGCAAGGGATAAGTATAACTTTTCCCGTTTTGTTTTGATGTGCAATATTGTATATACATGGCGCAAATATAATAAATATATT
>JAEMQE010000098.1 GCA_022758945.1 Lentimicrobium sp.
TTGTTATTCGCTTCGCTCATGAGACCGCTTCGCTAAGTTCGCTAAGTTGCGTGTTGGTTGAAACATTTGAAATCTTTACATACATTTGTGCTGGCTTGAAAATGCAGTGCAACTTATTCCCGCACTTGCCATAGCGTAGGCGTTGGGCGTAATTGTTAAGAAACCGACGACAACTCTTAACTTAAGAATTTAGAATAGAAAGTTGAGAGTAATTTCTTTAATTTAGCAGAAAATATAAAATGAATTATGGCTTACGAATCAGTAGATAAATTGCAAAATGCACTTGGATTACAAGTGTTTCATTACACTCAAGACAAAAAGAAAGCAGCTGGTAGAGCACTTGGCACAATGGTTGAGATTATTACCTACTATCTTTTGAAGTCATGGGGTTTTAATAATTCAACTTCTATAGAAAGAGGTTTAGTCGAATATGGAAATGACGAAATTTCACATAATGTCGAATATTCTTTGCACCCAATAATTAAAGATTATGAGGTAATTATACCGAATGATGGAAATTCTGTTACTTCAAATAAGATTTTAAAAGCATTAGAGCAAATAACAGACATCGCAAAGTTTGAAAAAAAAACCAATAACTTGCTTGACAAACATAATGTTTTGCGAAATGCCTGTACTATTGCTGAATCAAGTGACACTTTCCTTTTAGCAAGTTTTAAATCATTTGGTCAAGACGAGCATAAACTCTACATTTTTGAGCAATTGCAAAAACCTTATGCAATTTTTGAATGTAAGAGAGTAGGTGTTGAAGAGGGAGTTTTAAAGGGGCCACAAACCATTGAAAAAGCAAAACAAGGAGCTTATGTTGCAAGAGCAGCGTCTTCTTTACAAAAGATATGGACAGATAACGGAGAAAAATACGGCATTATTTATCGCTCAGACAATCAACCTTACATTAAGCCATATATAGAATTAATGGAGGAAGTAATATATTCTTCCGATTCCGAATTATTAAAGAAGTTTATTTTGACAGTCGGCGTTGTTAGTAACCATGGCAACTGGTTTACTGCTCAGAATCAAAATAAAGAATTAAAAGTTCTTGCCCAATCCTATGATTGGCTAATTTTTCTAACTGACAATGGACTTGCTCAGTTTATTGACGATTTAATCTTCAAACCCGCACCAGAATATGTTTGCGTTCAACAGGCTTTTAAAAATAGCTATACAGCAGACAAAAAACGAAATGTTTTCACTAAAGTTAAAATGGATTTGGATGCTGATACAGCATTACTGAAATATTTTACAGAAAATCTAAGTAAAGTTGAAAAATGGTTTAATGTAATAGCACCTGAACCAAAGTCTATTGATAACTTGAAAAATGAAATTACAGAATTACGCTCTAAAAATTGGAGGGAAATTTTATGAGTGCTGGAAGAAGTGTAAATTCACAAAGCCAAAGTTGGGGAACACCAATAAAGTATATTAACGCTATTAAGAAATTTTTTGGTGGATCAATAGCATTAGACCCTTGCTCAAATGTTTACTCGTTAGTGCATGCTGAGAAAGAATTTTCATTACCTCAAAACGATGGACTAAAAGAAAGCTGGAATTACCCTACAATTTATATGAATCCACCATATGGTTCAGATAGAGAACGAGGTACTACAATAAAAAACTGGTTGGCAAAATGTGCATTAACACATAATCAATATGGTTCAGAGATTTTAGCTTTGGTTCCAGTTGCAACAAACACAGGACATTGGAAGCAGAGTGTTTTTGGACAGGCAAGAGCAATTTGTTTTTTATATGATACACGTTTGAAATTTCTTGAAAATGGACAAGATACAGGAAAGGGTGCACCTATGTCATGTGCAATGATTTACTGGGGACACGACTATAATAAGTTTTATGACATATTTATTGATTTTGGAGCAGTTGTAGACATTGAAAATCTTCAAAAGAAAAAAATTGGTAATAAAAGAAGACTAATGACTTTTGAATTTGAACAAGAAACAACATACGCCCAACAAACGCTATAGCAAATGCGGGTTTATTCGCTTCGCTCATGAGATCGCTTCGCTAAGTTGCGTGTTCGTTGAAACATTTGAAATCTTTACATACATTTGTGCTGGCAGACTTTGAGCAACAATTTATTCCCGCACTTGCTAAAGCGTCATCCGTTGGCAACAAGGCGGAGGAAACGAGAACGTATAACAAACGTGAAACAAAATACTTAATATGAAAGCGAAATACGAGTAAAGACAGGGTATTTGACAATAGATCTTTTTACTGAGGTAAATTCTTTTTGAAGTGATAATTTGATTTTTTAAAACTACTTTTTTATAACTTAATCTTTTAACATCATGAAAAAAATTTTGCTAGGCTTTGCAGTAATTGCTATAATAGCTTCCTGCAAAAAAGAATCGGCAGATCCACATGTGGCTGGTGCAGATTGCGGTAGTTGCCATACAACCGTTAAATCTCAATGGGCTGATCCATTAAATTTACATTCTCTGTCAGCAAATGATGTTTTGACGAATGTAGATCACAACACTGCTGAATTGCTCACGGATGACTGTCTGAAATGCCACGCTTCTTTTCAGGTTCCACTTGGCGTAGCGCACTTTGTAACACCTTTGGACCAAACCGGTTCCCCAGCTGGTACTTGGTCAATACTAAACACAGGTGATTGGCAAGCGACAAAATGTGAAGTATGCCACGACCCATCTGCTACCAATAAAGATAAGTTAGCAAAGTATGGTTCCATACTTGATGGTCAATTTAGTGCCGGTTATACTAACGTAACGGCATTGCCTGCTGCTTATCAGACAATTATATCCTTATCTACCGGTGCAACTTCAACGTATAATTATCCTGATCAAACAAAGCTTGCCGTTCAGGCTACAAAGCTGTGTCAATCATGTCATGATCCAGAAGATCAGGGTGGCGACCCGGAAGTTATTGTGGACGGAATCAGTTTAGGGCCACAGGGAGGAGACAGTCGTTCTATTGTAGCATCCAACCACCAGGGTTTCGGTTGCGTGGACTGTCATAATTCGCATAATTACATTCCTGTCAATCCCCAACAAACACCGGCATGTGTAGCTTGTCATTCCACCCCAAAAACCGGCAAGGTACATATAAACCATTGGTTATAACGAACTAGCTGAATTGACAGCGAAAGTAAAAAATCAAATTCCTCAATTCATTGATAGGAAAGAGAAATCGCCCAGTTGCTAATAAATAGGAATATGAGCGGCACGCAGTGCCCGGCGATTATTCCCGGTTGAAC
>JAEMQE010000107.1 GCA_022758945.1 Lentimicrobium sp.
GGATAAGTTTGATATTTCTGTGAAACATAATAGGTATTAAATTTAGATTGCAAAGATAGTAAAAGGAATTAAAAATATTTTTATAAAACCACTTGCCAGAAATAAAAGTCTTTGTATATTTGCACTCGGTTTTAGAATAACGGAATTCAAAACTACAACGACATTTAAATACATTTTTTAAAGATACAAAGCAATGAGCAAAAGAACGTTTCAACCATCGAAAAGAAAAAGAAGAAATAAGCACGGATTTATGGACAGAATGGCTTCTGCAAATGGAAGAAAAGTCCTAGCTCGTCGTAGAGCCAAAGGAAGACACAAATTGACTGTTTCTTGCGAACCAAGACATAAAAAATAATGTTTCTATAAACATCATAAAGGCGTTACTTTTTTTAGTATCGCCTTTTTTTATACCTTATCGTTAAAATGTTTAAAGTTTCAGGTTTCAAGTTGCTCAACTAACTTGAAACTTGAAACCTGAAACTAAAAATAAAAACAACAAACTACAACACAATGCCAAAAGACAACTCTATAAAATCGGTTTTAATAATAGGTTCAGGTCCAATCGTTATCGGTCAAGCTTGCGAATTTGATTATGCAGGTTCCCAATCGGCGCGTTCCATTCGTGAAGAGGGAATTGAAGTTATTTTGATTAACTCAAATCCAGCAACCATTATGACCGACCCATCAATGGCTGATCATATTTATTTGAAACCATTGACTACCAAATCCATTATTGAAATTCTGAAAGCGCATCCACAAATTGATGCTGTTTTGCCTACAATGGGAGGACAAACGGCTTTAAACTTATGTTTGGAAGCTGACGAAAAAGGGATTTGGGCAGATTTTGGAGTAAAATTAATAGGTGTCGATGTAAACGCCATCAACATTACCGAAGACAGAGAACAATTTAAACAACTTTTAGAAAAAATCGGAGTTCCTACTGCACCAGCAAAAACAGCTACTTCTTTCCTTCAAGGAAAAGAAATCGCACAGGAATTTGGTTTTCCATTAGTAATTCGTCCTTCGTTTACACTTGGTGGAACCGGAGCTGCAATAGTCTATAAAAAAGAAGATTTCAATGAACTTTTAACTCGCGGTTTAGAAGCTTCGCCAATACACGAAGTCTTGATTGATAAGGCTTTGATGGGTTGGAAAGAATACGAATTGGAATTGTTGAGAGATAAAAACGATAATGTTGTGATTATCTGTTCGATTGAAAATATGGATCCAATGGGGATTCATACCGGAGATTCCATCACGGTTGCGCCAGCAATGACTTTGTCTGATACGACTTTTCAAAGAATGCGTGATTATGCCATTTTGATGATGCGCAGCATTGGAAATTTTGCAGGAGGTTGTAATGTGCAATTTGCCGTTTCGCCTGACGATAAAGAAGATATTGTAGCGATTGAAATCAATCCTCGTGTGTCTCGTTCCTCGGCTTTGGCATCAAAAGCGACAGGTTATCCAATTGCAAAAATTGCTTCAAAGTTAGCTTTGGGTTATAATTTAGATGAATTGCAAAATCAAATCACCAAATCGACTTCGGCGCTGTTCGAACCGACTTTAGATTATGTGATAGTAAAAATACCACGTTGGAACTTCGATAAATTCGAAGGAGCCGACAGAACTTTGGGACTTCAAATGAAATCTGTGGGTGAAGTAATGGGAATTGGACGTTCGTTCCAAGAAGCCTTGCACAAAGCCACACAATCTTTGGAAATCAAAAGAAATGGACTTGGAGCTGACGGAAAAGGATATAAAAATTACGAGCAAATTATCGAGAAACTGACTTTTGCAAGTTGGGATCGTGTTTTCGTAATTTATGACGCAATTGCTTTGGGAATCCCGCTTTCGAGAATTCACGAAATTACAAAAATCGATATGTGGTTCCTGAAACAATACGAGGAATTATATACTTTGGAAAAAGAAATTTCCAACTTCAAATTGGAAACTTTGCCAAGAGAATTGCTTTTGGAAGCCAAACAAAAAGGTTTTGCCGACCGACAAATTGCTCATATGTTGGGTTGTTTGGAAAGCCAAATTCACAATTTGCGTTCTGAAATGAACATCAATCGTGTGTTCAAATTGGTTGATACTTGCGCTGCAGAATTTAAAGCTTTGACACCTTATTATTACTCGACTTTTGAAGCTGAAATCGAAAAAGCAAACGGAGAACGCTACGTTCACAATGAAAGTATTGTAACCGAAAAGAAAAAAATAATTGTTTTGGGTTCAGGTCCAAATAGAATTGGGCAAGGAATCGAATTTGATTATTCTTGTGTTCACGGCGTTTTGGCTGCCAAAGAATGCGGTTATGAAACCATAATGATCAACTGTAATCCAGAAACGGTTTCGACTGATTTTGACACTGCCGATAAATTGTATTTCGAGCCGGTGTTTTGGGAACATATTTATGATATTATCCAACACGAAAAACCGGAAGGTGTTATCGTGCAATTGGGTGGACAAACGGCTTTGAAAATTGCAGAGAAATTAGCCAAATACGGAATCAAAATTATTGGAACGAGCTTTGATGCTTTGGATTTAGCCGAAGACAGAGGGCGTTTCTCTGAACTTTTAACCGATTTAAAAATCCCTTTCCCACAATTTGGAATTGCCGAAACGGCTGACGAAGCTTCTGCTTTGGCAGATACTTTGGATTTTCCGTTATTGATTCGACCTTCTTATGTTTTGGGTGGTCAGGGAATGAAAATCGTGATTAACAAACAAGAATTAGAAGAGCACGTCATCAATTTATTGAAAACGATTCCAGGAAATAAATTGCTTTTGGATCATTATTTAGATGGCGCCATCGAAGCCGAAGCCGATGCGATTTGCGATGGTGAAAACGTGTACATCATCGGAATAATGGAACACATTGAACCTTGTGGAGTACATTCTGGCGACAGTAATGCGACTTTGCCACCGTTCAACTTGGGTGAATTTGTGATGACACAAATAAAAGATCATACAAAAAAAATTGCTCTAGCTTTGCAAACTGTTGGTTTAATCAACATTCAGTTTGCCATAAAAGACGATATTGTATATATCATAGAAGCCAATCCGAGAGCCTCTCGTACGGTACCTTTTATTGCGAAAGCCTACAACGAGCCCTATGTAAACTATGCCACGAAAGTAATGTTGGGCGAAAATAAAGTAACCGATTTTAAATTCAATCCACAGTTAAAGGGATTTGCCATCAAGCAACCAGTTTTCTCATTCAGTAAATTTCACAATGTAA
>JAEMQE010000143.1 GCA_022758945.1 Lentimicrobium sp.
CTGGTGAAGATGTAACATCTTCTGTGGCTCCGTTGCCTTCTCCTAAAGAAGCAACCTATGCAAGAACTGATTCCGATGTTGCTTTTGCCAAGAAAGCAATGGAATCAATTAAAAACTTATTGTTGTGAACTACTCTCACTAATTATAATTACTGACTTTTAGGTGAGCGATTCACAAAATTTAGATCGTTAATTTATATTTAGTTTCAAAGAGGATTTTTTATGAAAAAAACATTACCCCTTATTGCATTGGCCGGCATGTTGAGCATTGCGTCTGTAAGCGCTTTCGCAACTCCTTCCGAAGGTTCTAAGATAAGCTTTGCAAATGAAAGTATTATGTCTGAAACAGGATTGAAATTCATGCAGGGCGTGAAAACAGTTGCACCAGACATTTATCAAAAAATCATTGAGATGAATAAAGACAACAAGGTTAAGTTCAACAAAGATTTTACAATTGGCGAAGTAGAAGCGCTTTTTAAATCTGGTACTTTCAAATAATAAAGCAGCTTACTATTTTTAGTTTTTGTGTGTTGCATATAACATTTTAATGTGTTAGAATACTCTTCTTGCAATATGAGGCTGTTGTTTTTTGCTACTCTTCAGTCTTTTATTGTAAGAATGGGTTTGGCGTATGCCCGCAGTTAGGAAGTAGGTTTTTTATACCTTTTTAACCGTTTTAATCTTCTTAACCGAGACAATGCGCAAGCAAAAAGGGAAACCTTTTTCACAGCTTGATCGGCTGGCGAGTTAGATCCCTAACCTTGTCGGGTAAGTGCAAGGCTTTGTGCTTTTTTAGCTCATGATAAAGCACTCGCTGGTTCAATCCAGTCAGTTTCGCCAGTTAATTAACTAGACTGAATGTTGCGTATTCAGACGGCATAGTTCGAGTAAATCAAAAAATCCAAGCTATATTTGATTGAAACAACTTGAAGTCGAAGGCATGGTCTTGACCAAAGGGTAAGCACATTCTTGGATGATGTGGGCGCAAGTAAAACTCTTACTTTCGTAGCATTCAGTCTTGTTGGTTAAACCAGCAACGCACAACTCAGAAGGCGTAATAAAGAATGTGAGCGAGATAAAGGCGAAAGCGAATGTTGTCATCGTTATGGACAAGCTGGACACATAACCAGCATGGGTGTTAGTGCTTATCTGTCTATCATTGTTCAGAGACAATGGTTTTACTAAGTTAAGCATTAATACTCCAACTAATAAAAAAAGAGGTATTCTCAAAAGGAAAAAAAGTACCTCTTTACTTCCTTGCTGACTCAGGGCAAGTGATGTGACAAGCGCCAATTATGGCGTTAACTGAGTACCAAGAATCCTATTGGTTTTATTAGCAAGCAGATAGGATTGTTGGTTTTAGTTCTCATAAGGTTTTTGTCCTAAAAAAATGGCAGCCTAAATGGTCGAGACGGCGACCATATAAATAGCCGTTGTAAAATCTGTAAACCCTCGGTAGGCTGTCATTTTTTTAGCGGATTTTTGATAAATTAAGGAGTATAAAAATGCAACAAAAACCGCTTTGGGCTTATCCAGCAGCCATTCTTTTGCTGTTGTTATTAACAATAATTCAAAAGGTTTATTTCTCTAATGCGCCTGTCGTTTAAAGAAGTTAAATCATTAGGTCTTATCAATCGCATCCCAAAAGATGTTGTTGATTCAATCCAAAACTCCCAAAACAGTCAAAAAAAATCAAGAAGTAAAGCATCTCAAATTAACCCACAACAGTTACTTTTAGATGCCTTGCTTCCCGTAATTCCTGAAGCAATTGCCGAACAAAAAAATCTAATCCCTGGAAGAAAATTTCGTGCCGATATCTATTTGCCTTCTTCTAGGCTCATTATCGAAGTTGATGGATTCAAAGAGCATTATTTCATCAAAGAAAATATGCATAAAACACTCGATAGGCAAAACCTGTTTACCAAGCACGGTTTTTATACCCTTCGGTATTACACTTCCAGAATCTATAAACAACTCGATGGGGTCATTCAGGAAATCGTTGAAACCCATAACAACCTAAAGTCAAAAAACTTTTGATTACAAATCTCAATCGATGGATTCGATGATTCAAATTCTTTTAGCAACCAATCACCTATAAAATACAACTTTTTGATTACGTAAAGTATTGGGTCTACAAAATATTAACCTTTGCCATTTAAAAGCATTTTAAGTGGCAAACAACAATTGACAAAAAAACCGCTCCGTAGGAGCTGGTTAAAAAGCACCGATAGGTGCTTATTCCGCCCGAAAGGGCTACTTGGGCGCCAACGGCGCTACTCAAGCTCAAAATGAGCTACTGACCCGAACGAAGAGAGGGTTTGAAGGAAAACACGCCGCTGAAAGCGGTAAAACTCGATTTCAATTATCTTTTGTCAAACGTGAAGACAACAGGTTTTAAGTATTGCTATATGTATTTTGTTGACGACACATTAGTTCTTCTCAAGAATTTACTCAGAAATAGTTTCCTGATTTTTACACTTACGTGACATGCAACTCTCTATGAAGACCCAATTTCGGGTTGTTTTATGGAGACTTAAAAATGAATGAATTTACACAAAAAACTGAAACTTTGTATATAAACAAAGACCCCGTTTGGGGTGGGTTAATTGATAAAGCGCCAGCTATCAATAAATGGTTTGTTATATATAATCATGACTATCTCATGTCAGAGTCAGATTTTGAGACCAAAGAGGAAGCATACCAAGCATGGTATGAAACCGTTGGTTTATGCCGAATGAACTTAGCTATGTCAGAGGTGAATAAGCTCTGCGAAATTGTGGAGCTAAAAAGTTCCGAGTGGGAAAGGGCGATTGGCGTCGTTGGTCATTGGTCTTACAAGACCATTGAAACACCGAACGGAAACAAGTACCGTATTGGCGCTTCTGGGGGTGGATTGATTTCAATTAATGGAAACCCATTTCATAAAGATGGGTATCATCTAACAAAATGGGATCATGTCTTTGATATGATTTTTAACCATGAAAAAGAAATCAGCTCGCATCCTGTTAGCTTATATAATATTTAACCAAAACCCACTGGTCTTTGACTGGTGGGTTTTTATTTTATTTTGGGTATTTGTTTTTTTCGGTTATAGAATGTTGGCGGACATCGAATTTTATTTTCGATCATAAATAAACATTGAAAGAATAGCTATAGTCGCGCCCAGCATAATAACCGATGGGGTGAAATATGGGCTATTAAGAATATTTAGAATATTTAGAAAAGGGTC
>JAEMQE010000219.1 GCA_022758945.1 Lentimicrobium sp.
GACAATGTACTGTAACACCTGCAACGATGACCATTGTTGTGAGTCCAAATGTTACACCAACTTTTACTGCAATTGCGCCAATTTGTTCAGGTTCGGTAAGTCCTGTTTTGCCTACAACATCAAATAATTTAATTACCGGAACTTGGAATCCGGCAACTGTTAGCAATATTGTTTCGGCAACTTATACTTTTACACCTACTGCCGGTCAGTGTGCTTCAACCACAACTTTGGATGTTACAATAACTCCAAAAACTATCCCTCTATTTAATCCAATTGCTGATGTTTGTTATGGTTCAACCGCACCAAGCTTGCCTAGTTCTTCTACTAATGGAATTACTGGAACTTGGAATCCGGCTTTAGTAAGCAATACAGCTTCTGCAACTTATACTTTCACGCCAACTGCTGGTATTTGTGCTACAACTGTGACATTATCTATAAATGTAAACACAATTATCCCAAGTTTTAATGCCGTTGCTCCAATTTGCGCAAACACTACAGCGCCAATATTATCATCCCCTTCCACCAATGGGATTACTGGAATCTGGAATCCGTCAACCGTGAGTAATACAACTTCCGGAACTTATACTTTTACTCCTGATGCCGGTCAATGTGCAACAACTGCTACATTAAATGTTACGGTTAACCCAATACTTACACCAAGTTTTACACCTATTGCTGCAATATGTTTTGGTGCGGTAAGCCCAGTTTTACCTCTTACCTCAAACAATGGAATTACTGGAACTTGGAATCCCGCCACGGTAAGTAATACACTTTCTGGAATTTATACTTTTACCCCAACAGCTGGTCAATGTGCAATAGGAACAACTTTGAATGTTACCGTTAATCCAACTGTCACTCCAATTTTTACTGCAATTGCTCCTATATGTTCGGGTTCGACAAGACCAGTTTTGCCTACAACATCAACTAATTCAATTACAGGAATCTGGAGTCCAGCAATTGTAAGCAATACCACTTCCGGAACCTACACTTTTACTCCAAATTCCGGTCAATGTGCATTAACAACAACTATGACTGTTACTGTTTATGCTTCTCCAACAGCCATTACTTTAAAAACAACGGATGTAGTCAATGAAAAACCTGATGGCATTATTGAAATTATTGGCGTGACAAGTGGTTTAAGCCCTTATCAATACAGCATCAATAATAGTTCCTTTACTACGAATACAACCTATAGCAATCTTACTCCAGGTAATTATACTGTCACAGTTAGAGACTCGAATGGTTGCGAATTTAGTAAAGTGACTAGCATTAGTTCTATTTGTTTATTTCCAAATGCCATTTCACCAAATAACGATACCTATAACGACACCTTCAATCTTAAAGGCTGTGGTGTTGCCAAACTCCAATTATTTAACAGATATGGACGGGAAGTAAAAAGTTACACTAATTATTCCGACCAATGGGACGGAACCAATAGTAAAGGAGAATCTCTTCCTGATGGCACCTATTTTTATGTCGCCGAAATAACCGATGGAACTTCAAAATCCGGTTGGGTATTTATAGCTCGATAATTTAAAATAAAAAAGCTCCAATTGGAGCTTTTTTATTTTAAATTCCTTTTGAAAACTATCGGTTTAACCACCAAATACTTGCATTTAAAACCGTTGCAAAACTTACCCAAAGCAAATAAGGAACAAATAAATATCCTGCAATTTTATTGATTTTTACAAATTTAGTATACGTTTCATAAATCATCAGCCATAGGATAACAATTTCCAGACCGGCCAACATTGGGTTTTTCAAACCAAAAAACAAAAACGACCACAGAGCATTCAAAGCCAATTGAACGGCAAAGAAAATCAAAGCATTTTTCACTACTTCTTTTTCTTGTTCCATTCGGTTCCAAACCAAACCAGCAGCAACTCCCATCATCACATAAAGCATACTCCAAACAGGTGCAAAAATCCAATTCGGCGGATTAAAACTGGGTTTTACCAATGTGGGATACCAAGTCGTGATGGCCGATCGAGTAACCATTCCGGAAAAATATCCGACTACTAAACACGTAACTACTACAACTAGAATTTTAGAAATTTTGTTCATCTTTATTTTTTTCCAAAATTAATCAAAACTTTGAACGATTCCACAAATAAAGAAATCAGTATCTTTGCACAAATTTTATAATTGATGTTTTCAGCAAACGATTTTATTCCGGCTAAATATTCTCATTCCATAGAAAGCGGCAGTTTTCAATGGAGTTCACCTAGTAACATAGCACTAGTGAAATATTGGGGGAAAAAAGACAGCCAAATTCCAGCAAATCCTTCGGTGAGTTTTACTTTGAATAACTGTAAGACGATTACAAAATTGGCTTTCGCCAAAAAACAAAGCCAAGATGCATTTTCTTTCGACTTGCTTTTTGAAGGAAAACCCAAAGAAGATTTCAAACCAAAAATCCAACAATTTTTCGAAAGAGTTTTGGTTTATTTGCCTTTTTTGAAAGACTATCATTTTACCATTGACACTCAAAATACCTTTCCGCATAGTTCCGGAATTGCTTCATCGGCCTCTGGAATGGCAGCTTTGGCAATGAATTTAATGAGTTTGGAAAAAGCATTAAATCCAGAAATGACCGAAGAGTATTTTTATAAAAAAGCTTCTTTCTTGGCGCGTTTGGGTTCAGGAAGTGCTTGCCGAAGTATAAAAGGGAAAGTAGTTGTTTGGGGCAATCACGACAATATTAAAGGAAGTTCGGATTTATTTGGAGTAGAATTGCCAAACGCCATTCACGAAAATTTCAAGAATTTTCAAGACACGATTTTATTGGTTGACAAAGGCGAAAAACAAGTTTCGAGTTCTGTGGGTCATAATTTAATGAACGGACATCCTTTTGCCGAAAGGCGATTTGAGCAAGCTCTCGAAAATTTAGATCAATTAATCAGCACCTTCGAAAGCGGAAATTTGGACGAATTCATCACCATTGTCGAAAGTGAAGCCTTGACCTTGCATTCGATGATGATGACTTCGATTCCGTATTTTATTTTGATGAAACCCAACACGCTGGAGATTATCAATGCCATTTGGAAGTTCCGAAACGAAACCAAAATCCCAGTTTGTTTTACGCTCGATGCCGGCGCAAACGTTCATATTTTATACCCGGAAAATGTAAAAGAAAAAGTTTTGCAATTTATTAAGGAAGAATTAGTTGGCTATTGTCAAAATGGTCAGTACATTTGTGACCAAATTGGAGTTGGAAGTCAATT
>JAEMQE010000078.1 GCA_022758945.1 Lentimicrobium sp.
AAAATGATGAATAAACCTACTGCTATAAAAAACAAAGCCAAATGGAACAACAATGTTTTAATAATTAAAGCATTGTTTATTGGAGTATTATTAGGGTGCAACTCAATGAATGCAAGGGAAAAAGTCGAAAGCTCTTTTCAGAAAAACAATGAAAAGGCTCTAGAAATCCCTCAAGACTCAACCTCAATTTATGTGGAGTACTTAGAGGTAGGCAAAACAAAGAACATTTTCACCCAGCTTGCTAAATATGATGAAAATCATACAGCCAATGCAAAAATATCACGATTTCGAAATAATCTTTATCAGGTTGTAATTAGTGAAATTGACAGAGGAATTTACACTGAAATAAACGGAGAACTAGAATACCTTTCTGAAGGAAGTGCATGTATAACACTTCGAATCATTCTCCCTTTACGCGGGGACAAATGGAAATGGCTCCGAGGGTTAGAAAAATCGGATGTAATGGGCAAGAATTTAATATATACAGATACAAAGGAAATTTCCACCGTTCTACCTCCAGATGGTGCTTTCAACGGAAAAACATTGTCTGACGGAGGTTACGGAGATCCGGTAGGTCAAGGAACGATGTCATTCTATCCTCTGTGTGCAGTAAGTATTGATAATAAAGGGGAAGGCTTAGGTATCGATATGTCGCTTCCGATAGTTTACCGCTTAAGTGCTGAAATAAACAAGGGATTAATAGCTGAATTTGATGTGGCAACTAGTCCTTTAACCGAAAAATTTCCGAACCGTGCTTTTTTCAAAGTAAGCCATTTTAATTTTAATTCCAATTGGGGTATGAGAGCAGCATTAAAACAATATTACTCTATTTATCCGGAAGCTTTTAAAAAGAGAGTTACTATAGAAGGTGTTTGGCTTCCTTTTACCCCGCTTCGCTCAATTAAAAATTGGGAGGATTTCGGTTTCGCTTTTCATGAAACCTCTTGGGGCAGTTCAGATGAAATGAACGGAAAGAAAATAACAGCTATCTTATCTGACAAAGGAACTGGAGTATTAAGTTTTCAATACACTGAACCTTGGGATATTCAATTGCCAATCCTCAAAAAAGATATTGCCTACTATACGCTAGTTTCAAATAAAATGATACCAAGCAAACATCAAGAGTACCTCAAGAATAGTGCTACCGAAGATAAAAATGGACTTTGGCAAGCTCGACGACTTAAAACACCTTGGTTCAGTTCGGGATGGGCGGTAAGTATAACAACCAATTGTGATCCAGATCTTGAAGGCATTAACCGGTATCAATATGTAAAACAAGACGAAATAACGCCAGCAATTAAAATGAATGTGGATGGAGTTTATTTTGATTCGATGGAATGGAATTGGCATTATGATTTGAATTATCGAATCGAACATTTTAAATACACTGATTATCCGCTAACATTTTCAAAAAATGTGGGGCGACCGGCAATTTGGAATTTTACTTCGGAATTTGAGTTTATGAAAAAAATTGCAGATGAAATGCATTCACAAGGAAAACTGGTTATGGGCAACGGTCATGGCTGGAATCCATTTGCAGCGGCTAATTTGGATTTGTTTGGTGCTGAATTGAGCTGGTATTCAACTGGAGATCACAACACGGAAGCTCTGGATTTCAAACGGGCAATTTCATTTCAAAAACCCATAGTTTTTCTTTTAAATGAAGGCTTAAATGACAAGGCTTTTACCGATTTTCCTTTCAAAGGATATGAAATCTATTTTGAGAAACTGCTTGCTTATGGTTTCTTTCCCTCATTTTTTAGTGTGAATGCTTCCAGTGATCCCTATTGGAAGGATGCCGAGAAAATAGAAAATGGTCGCCCGTTCTTTAAAAAATACATTCCTATCATAAAACAGATTGCAGGAGCTGGTTGGGAGCCGGTTACCAATGCGATTTGTAATGTTGAATCCGTGCGAATTGAACGTTTTGGTGAAGTGGGCAAACTCTTTTTCACGGTTAGGAATAATGGAATAAAGAGGCTCAATGTATTGTTTCTCTCTCCTTGGAAGAGTTAAAGATTTCTGGAAAATTTTCGGCTCTTGAAGTGGTAGGAGCACAAGCGATAAAAATGGAGAATAATAAATTGTACCTTACTATTCCTGCTAATCGGACTCAAGTAATTCAAATCTTGCAATAATAGAAATCAATTAAAATAGAAACCTAATCAAAAATAAAATGAATAAGCCCATACAAAATAATCGATTGATGTCAGTTGATGTTCTTCGAGGATTTGATTTGTTAATGATAATGTTCGCCGATCGGTTTTTTAATAATCTAAATGCAGCTGCCAAAACAAGTTTCACGAGTGATTTGGCAGCACAGTTTGAGCATCCAGAGTGGTTAGGTTCTCATTTTTATGATTTTATTATGCCCTTATTTCTCTTTGTGGTAGGTGTTGTAATTCCTTTTTCTTTAGGTAAAAGAAGCACCGAAACTGGAGCCAACAGCAAATTATATCCTCACCTCATCAAACGATTTGTAATCCTTTTTATTTTAGGATGGATTGTTCAAGGAAACCTATTGTTCTTGGATAGTACAAAGTTTCAAATATTTAGCAATACCCTTCAAGCCATTGCAGTTGGATATATTTTTTCCTTCATTGCCTACATTCATTTATCCAAAAAAGGAAGATATATTATGTTTGCTTCATGCCTTATTGTTTATACAGTATTGATATCAATACCTAGTGTTCCCGGACTTGGAAACTTTGAGTTATTGCCTGACAAAAACCTTCCAATATACATTGATAAACATGTTTTTGGTCGTTTTTATGATCAAACTCAATATTCTTGGCTATTAACTGGACTGGGGTTTACCGCAACAACATTGTCTGGATTATTTGCCGGAGAACTACTTTTGTCTTCATTACCAAGGAAAAAAACAGCAATGTATATGGCATTAATTGGTGTTGCAGGAATAGTTTTGGGGTTGATTATGGGAATATGGCATCCAATCATCAAAAAAATATGGACAAGTTCGTTTGTATTACTATCATCTGGGGTTAGCTTTCTATTACTCGCCTTGTTCTATTGGATAGTAGATGTAAAAGGATATAAAAAATGGGCATTCCCATTTCGAGTTATAGGTCTCAACGCAATAACGGCTTATGTGGCATCGCACGTTTTAAATTTTTCGTTGATAGCAAAACAAATTCTGTATGGTTTTGAACAATTTACAGGAGCATATTACGAAGCATTTTGTGATGTGGCAGGATTCGGA
>JAEMQE010000150.1 GCA_022758945.1 Lentimicrobium sp.
TAATATTCAGATAAACAGACTTGTAACTCGTAACTAAATACTTGTAACTACTTATGTATTTTCTTTGATAGTTTTTTTTGAGAATTGTTTTAATTAATATCTATTGAATATCCCGTAAAAAAGTGGATTAACTGTTTGTCTAATTGCTCTTTCAATTGTTGGTATGCATTTTCTCCCGTGCAATGTCCAGTAATAAAATTTGTTTGGGGATATTTCTTTTTAAGCTCAATCGCAATTCCTTCCAATTCTGCTTCAGTTTCAAATTGCTGATCTGATCTACTATCCAACATATGAAAACCACCCAGCACAGTTCCAATTTGTTTAGACGAAACTACTGATATTGAATCTAAAATATTCAAAAGCCCTTTGTGCGTACAACCAGTGAAAACAAATAAATTTTTAGTCCCGAAAAATATAACTAACTCGTGATTAAAATCATCCAATTCCATCCCTTTTCCGGTATCTTTGTACAAGGTTGCATTGCCTTTTGGCAAAGGATATTTATTCGTTTGTGCCGAAAAAACTTGAATTTCATTTTCTAAAACAGTTTCGGTTTCAACAAAAATAAATCGATTAATATAAGGACTGAAATCAAAATCGAGACTTATTGAATGCAATCCATTCCTTTTAGAAAAAAATTTTTGGTTGAGGGCATTTTTTGAGATGACAATTTTCGCCGTGTTATTCAATTCCAAGAATGCAGGTAATCCTCCAATATGATCGGCATGTCCGTGTGAGATAAAGACAAAATCAACAGACAGAATATCAACACCCAGTTTTTCGGCATTCCGAATAAACTTATCAGATGCTCCCGTATCAAGCAAACAAGTATATTTATCTGTCTCTAAATAAATGCATAAACCATGCTCCGTTTGAAGTGATTCATCAAAAGCACGATTGTCAGACAACACAACAACTTTCATTTTTCTTCACAATTTATAGGTGTTAACTCTTCATCGTTAAACGTTTTACAATCTTTGCAGCGAACATGATTTTCTAATCCATCCACTAATTTGAAGCATCGTTTACAGCGGAACCATTGTTTTTCAAACTGTACATTTCCACCTTCAATAACAATCATTTTTCCTTCAACCAAAGCTTGAGCGATAGTTTTACGGGCTTTTTCGTAAATACGTGTCATTGTAGGGCGCGAAACATTCATTTGCACCGCAGCCTGATCCTGATTCATCCCCTCGTAATCGAGTAGCCGAATGGCCTCATATTCATCGTATAACAATGAAATTGAACTTAACATATTTCGAGGGATGCCAAAAGGTTTAAATCCTTGCATCAAAGGAGGATTTGATATTTTCCGGTCTTGTTTTGGGCGGGGCATAACTTTATATTTATAATGTACAAGTTGAAAATGCAAAGATAAAGAAAATAGTTATGAACTTATGTTCAAATTGGCAAAAGTTTATTCAATTGAAAAATGGAGAAATAGTTGTGCCATTTCTCCATTCCCCATCAGATAATTAATCTGTTTATTGCTTTTTCCCCAAAGCGGCTTCCACTTTTTCTTTCGAAATTTCTTTAGTACAGAAGAACCAGTCATAACATTTTACGCCTTCTTCTTTTCCTTCCATGCGGTCTTTAGCAGTCCCACAAGAGCCTGCCGTTGGAACAATTACATCATCGCCCGGACGCCAATCAGCTGGTAAAGCAACACTGAAATTGTCAGCTGTTTGTAATCCTATAATCACACGTTTCAGTTCGTCAAAATTACGACCCAACGAAAGCGGATAATAAATCATAGCTCGAACGATTCCCTTTGGATCGATAAAAAATACGGCGCGCACTGCTTTTGTATTACTTTCGCCCGGCTGCATCATGCCATACATGTTGGCAATTTCCATGGTAATGTCTTCGATAAGCGGGAATGTTACTTCCACGTTTTTCATTCCTTTGTACTCAATTTTATCTTTAATCGTGCGTAACCAAGCAATGTGACTGTAAAGTCCATCCACCGAAAGGCCTACTAACTGTGTATTTAGTGCTTCGAATTCTTTGTTCATCGAAGCGAAAGTCATGAACTCTGATGTACAAACCGGTGTAAAATCAGCTGGATGACTGAATAAAATTGCCCATTTGCCTGCATAATCTTCGGGGAAATTAATTTCACCTTGTGTAGTAACTGCTTTAAAAGAAGGAGCTTTGTCTCCAATACGTGGCATTGAAAAAACTTGATTTGTTTCCATTTTATTTTTTAACTATTAAATTTTGTTTTATAAATAGATTTTCATTTGTTTCTGATGCAAAGTAACAGCTAAAATAGACAGAGAACAAATATATAATTTCAATGCCTATATAGATTTATTGCATATAACATATTCAATGCTATAAACTTTTTTCTATTTTTTGTTTATAATAAAACAAATTCTAATGAACTTTTGTTCATTTAAATAAGCCTTTTATTTAAATTTCTACAATACTTTCATTCTAATTTCCGAAATAGCTTGTGCCGGATCATTATTGTTAGTAAAGTCCTTATCAAAAAGATTCGTAACCAATCCATTAGATGATTTACTAAATATCATATCATGACCAACGCACAACCCCATCGAGATATTTAATTCAGTATTTTTATTGTTTAAGTAATCAGCTTGGCCAGCAGGGTTGCACATAATACGGCTTCCTTCTCCACCTAAAATTTCTTTTTTAGGGATTCTTCCATATTTACAATCTACCGTGTAAACCTCAAAATGTTTTTCGAGATATTTCTTTAGAATTTGTGCTTCACCAGAAAATGTAATACAATGAGCTATACCTATTCTTTTAATATTCATTCCTCTTGCGATGCTAATTATTTCATCAATTCGGTTGGAACTCATGCTTGAATAATCATAATTAGCTTGCATGATCTTACGAAACTCTTTATTGTATAATTCGTTCATTTTAATCCTATTCTTTTAACTTCAGTATCGAAAACCGAAAACACACTAAAATTATTTTCGGTAGAATTTATTTCCGCAATAATTAATTCGATATATGAACCCAACACCTTGAAAACATCTTCCGGTTTCGAAGCACGAATGACCAAAGGCACAAAGTGTTTTTGTACAACTTTAATGTTTTTACCAAACTGAGTAGATACGATAAATTTAATATCCCGTTCGTTGAGTTGATTCTCAATTTGTTGAGCCTTGTGCTCAGAACCATGTTCTTTTATTTCGTCTAAATTTTTAGCCGCATTTTTAAATTC
>JAEMQE010000003.1 GCA_022758945.1 Lentimicrobium sp.
ATCCCAAAAAAGGAAGTAAAATAAATGTTACTATATATAAAGTTCTTTTCATTGTAAATTTGTTCTTTTCTAAAGTTATAAAAATTATTTAACTAATTCAAAATAAGACATATTAGCTGTTTCGGAATTGGTTCCAATATATACTTCAAATTTTCCTAATTCGGAAATATACTGTAAATCCGAATTATAAAATTTTAAATCTTCTTGGGTAATAGTAAAGGAAACTTTTTTTGTTTCTCCAATTTTAAGAGCTATTTTTTCAAACCCTTTTAGTTCTTTTACTGGTCTGGTTACAGAACCAACAACATCTCTAATGTATAATTGCACCACCTCTTTTCCATCATAGTTACCCGTATTAGTAACCTCAACTGAAGCATTTATGGAACCATCGACAGACATTGTATTTGAGGAAAGTGAAATTTTACTGTAATCAAAAGTCGTATAACTCAATCCAAAACCAAAAGGAAATAATGGTGTGTTGCATTCGTCTAAATAATTTGAACGGAATTTTTCGAATTCGCAATTCTCTGTTTTTGTTTCATTTAAAGGTCTTCCAGTATTTTTATGGTTGTAAAAAATTGGGACTTGTCCTAGGCTTCTAGGAAAAGTTGTCGTTAGTTTTCCTGATGGATTAACGTCTCCAAAAAGGACATCTGCGATTGCATTACCTGATTCCGAGCCAGCAAACCAAACGTTTAAAATTGCGCTTACTGATTTATTTTCGTCCACTAACGCTAATGGTCTTCCGGTTAAGAGTACTAAAACAACTGGTTTCCCAGTTTTTAGTAAAGCTTGCAATAAGTTTTTTTGAATTTGCGGAATTTCGATATTGGTTCTACTGCTTGACTCACCGCTCATCTCTGCTGCTTCGCCTAAAACCGCTACAATCACATCTGACTTTTTTGCCACTTCCAAAGCTTCTTTTAGCATTTCATCATCTGTTTTGTTATCTCTAACATAAGATGAGGGATTATGTGGATTGACGCTTATTTTCTCTTCGCCCTTGGTATTCAAAATATTACTACCTCTGGCGGTAAGGATTTTGGCATTGATTCCAACTGCATTTTTCAAACCTTCAAGAATGGTGATTGGTTTATCAAAATTTGCGGCAACGCTCCAAGTTCCTGGCATATTAGCTTTGTTATCAACCAAAGGACCTATTAAACCAATGGTTCCTGATTTTTTTAAAGGTAAAAGTTGTTTGTCATTTTTTAATAACACAAAAGTTTCAGTGGCAATTTTGCGGGCAATATTTCTATTTTCGGTAGTAAAGATTTCGGTTTTTTGACGGTTTTCATCGCAATATTTATAGGGGTTTTCGAATAATCCTAAATCGTATTTTGCATTTAAAATTAATCGAACGGCATCATCAATTTGTTTTTGAGTAACTTTCCCTTCGGATAAAGACTTAGAAAGAGTTTTTAAAAAACCTTCGTCTACCATATCCATTTCGACACCTGCATTTAATGATAGAGCTGAAACGGTTTGTAAATCACCCAAACCGTGATCTATCATTTGGCTAATTGCTGTATAGTCTGTAACAACAAAGCCTTTGAAATCCCATTGTTTGCGTAATACATCAGTCATTAACCATTTGTTTCCAGAAGCTGGAATACCATCAATTTCGTTAAAAGAAGTCATCACAGAGGCTACTCCTGCATCAACAGCGGCTTTATAAGGGGGAAAATAGTCGTTATACATTCGAATGCGGCTCATATCAACGGTGTTATAATCTCTGCCTGCTTCAGAAGCACCATATAAAGCGAAGTGTTTTACGCAGGCCAAAATGTTATTATTTTTATAAATTCCGTCTCCTTGATAACCTTTTACCATAGCTTTGGCAACTTGACTTCCTAGATAAGGGTCTTCTCCTGAACCTTCGGAAATTCTTCCCCAACGAGGATCACGAGCTATATCTACCATTGGCGAAAATGTCCAATTGATACCATCTGCACTGGCTTCTTGTGCTGCAATTTGTGCTGATTTTTTTATCAAATTCATATCCCAAGAGCAAGACATTGCAAGAGGAATTGGAAAAACGGTTTCGTAACCGTGGATAACATCCATACCAAATAGTAAAGGAATTTTCAGACGGCTTCGTTCTACTGCTACTTTTTGAGCTTCTTTTATTTTTTGAACTGATTTAATATTGAATAATCCACCCACTTTGCCTTCGGCGATATTTTTGGCAGTATTAGAACTTGCGGCTTGACCTGTTGTTATGTCTCCAGAAGTTGGAAGGTTTAGTTGTCCTAACTTTTCTTCCAAAGTCATTTTAGCTAATAATTCAGTTACGAAAACTTCCTTTTTAGGCAAGCTATTTCCTTTAGGATTATTTTGAGAAAAACTTAAAATAGAACTAGTAAAAAAAAGTATTATGAATATTCTTGGTTGTATCACTTTATTTTTTTTTTTGTTTAAGCATCCATTGATAAATAGCCTCATTATCATAAACTCTAGTCCAACTGTCGTGATTCGCATCGTCAAAAATGGTTAAGCTAACGTTGGCATTACAGGCTTTCATTTTTTTATATATTTCTACTGAATAGAAAACATTTACAACGTCATCTAACAAGCCATGATAAATTTTTACAGGCACGTTTTTTAATTTACAGGCATCCAGCATTGGGATTCTATCCACAAAACCGCAAATTGGCACTACCGAAGCAAACATTTCGGGATGTTCAAAGGCTAAATTCCAAGTTCCCCAACCACCCATACTTAAACCAGTAAGATGTATTTGATTTGTATCTATATTATATTTTACTACAATATCGTTTATTAAATTATAGAGCATTTCTGTATTCCACATTTCGTTTTCGGGACATTGAGGAGCAAGGATGTAAGCATCAATTGTATTAGTTTTGATGTACTTTAATGGTCCATGTATTTTTACTCTTTGCACATCGACGCCTCTTTCTCCTGAACCATGCAAAAAAACTATTAGTGGTTTTGATGTTTTTGAGTCTTCGGTTTTATGCAAAAGATAGTTATAAGTCAGATTTAATTTATTAAACGTGAAACTACCACTAACTTCCTGTGAGAAGGAAATTAATGGCATCACTAATAAAAGTATTATTAACTTTATATTTTTCATCTGTTTATACTATTTACTACTTTATGTTATTTTTTTAGCGGAGTTCAGTAAATGCTTTGTATTTTTTTTATTGGAAGACTTGTCTGTAG
>JAEMQE010000210.1 GCA_022758945.1 Lentimicrobium sp.
CCGTAAGCTTATGTACACCTTTTCTCCCGCCGAAAGGCGGGAGAAGAAACTTTCTAAATCAATTTTTTTTTCTTTATCTCAGTATGTTAAGATATTGTTTCAATTACGAATTCATAATTAGGAATTACGAATTGAAAATGATTGCCCAAAGCAATTATAACTTCTTAAGGTGGTTATTGCGGCGGGGCTCACCTCTTCCCATCCCGAACAGAGTAGTTAAGCCCGCCTGCGCAGATGGTACTGCAGTTATGTGGGAGAGTATGTCGTCGCCTTTCTTTATCGAACCCCAACCTGAAAAGGTTGGGGTTCTTTTTTTTATTGGTGCGACGTGTCACTTCGTTCGATTCGTCGCCTTTCTTTTGAAAAACCCTATTCTTATCGGAATAGGGTTTTTTGTTTTATATGGGTTTTTAGATTGATTCAAATGTATTATATTTATCAAAAAAATCACATTTATTTTTAAAGATATGAAAAGGAGATCATTTTTAACTGCTACAACTTTAGCAACTGTTGGAATAGCAACTTTAATAGTGGATGGTTGCGTTGATAAACAAATAGATACTGGAAATAAACAAACCGGTGTGGATACTTCATTTGAACTGGATGAAGAAACTATCAGTAGTTTGAATGAGAAGTTGGTATCAGGTAAATATTCTTCAGAACAGTTAGTAAGATTATATTTAAAACGAATTGAAGAAATTGATAAAAATGGAGCAAAGTTAAATTCAATTATTGAAATAAATCCAAATGCTGTTTCAATAGCAAAAGAAATGGATAATGAAAGAAAAAATGGGAAATCAAGAGGAGTTATGCATGGCATACCAATAGTAATAAAAGATAATATAGATACTGCTGATAGAATGCAAACTACTGCAGGTTCCTTAGCTATGGTCGGTAATTTTGCTTCGAAGGATGCTTTTATTGTTAAAAAATTACGCGAAGCTGGGGCTATAATTATTGGAAAAACAAATTTAAGTGAATGGGCTAATTTTCGTTCTACTCAATCAAGTTCTGGATGGAGTAGTAGAGGCGGCCAAACAAAGAATCCTTATTTTTTAGATCATAATCCTTGTGGTTCCAGTGCAGGTTCTGGTGTGGCCGTTGCAGCAAACCTTTGTGTTGTTGCTGTTGGTACTGAAACTGACGGTTCAGTCGTTTGTCCTGCTTCAGTTAACGGAATAGTTGGATTCAAGCCTACAGTTGGACTGGTAAGTCGATCTGGAATAATTCCAATATCGAAAACTCAGGATACTGCTGGTCCAATGGCAAGAACTGTGACAGATGCTGCGATTTTATTAGGTGTTCTCTCGGGTATAGATGAAATGGATTCTATTACGAATGAAAGTAAGGGTAAAAGTTTTTCTGATTATACACAATTTTTGGATTCTAGTGCGTTAAAAGGAAAACGTATTGGAATTGAAAAGAAACCGCAAGGCAATAATCAATTCATTAATGCACTTTTAGAAAAAGCTATTAATCTGCTCAAACAAAAAGGGGCTATAATTATTGAAATAGACTATGCTGATAAAATAAATGCATTTAGTGAAGCTGAATTTGAAGTTATGCAGTATGAATTTAAAGAAGGATTGAACAAATATTTATCTACTTCAAACGCAAAAGTTAAAACTTTAAAGGAAGTTATTGATTTTAATAAGGCCAATGAAGATAAAGCGATGCCTTATTTTAAACAAGAAATATTAGAAAGTTCTAATTTAAAATCGGGACTTGAGGAAAAAATATATACTGATGCTTTGAATAAGAGCCATAACGGAAGCAAGAAAATTTTAGATTCTGTTTTTCATGAAAACCATCTTGATGCAATTTGCGGAATAACAATGGGCCCGGCTTGTAGTATTGATTTAATTTATGGGGATCGCTGGGGATATTCTTTGACGATGCCGGCTGCCGCTAGTGGTTATCCTCATATTACAGTTCCAGGTGGGAAAGTCTATGATTTACCGGTTGGTTTATCTTTTTTCGGGACTGCTTATAGCGAACCAAAATTGATAGGAATCGCATATGCATATGAGCAAGCATCAAAAAACAGAGTGAAACCTGAATTTAAAAATTCGTTTTTGTGATTAGTTGTTGATTTGAATAAATTGTACAACTTTTTCAATTACTAAAGGATTCCCAAGAATTTTACGATGACCTAGGCCTTCAGTTAGAAATAGTTCTCCATTTTTCAAGTGTTTGTGGATGTTAATTCCTGCTGCTACAGGAACTTCATCGTCGTTTTTATCATGAATTACTAAAACAGGTATTGATATTTGCATAGCTGATTTATAAGCAGAATAATTGTCCATTTCTTCGCCATATTTCTTTTCAAAATGCAAACGTAATTGTTCACTTGTGCTCGGTTTTAATTCTAATTTTGCGACAAAATCGTTTAAAATATCCTGAACGATATCGCCACTTCCAATAATTGCCAAATAGTTTATAGACAACCCTTTTTTTACGGCATTTAGCAACGACATTCCTCCTAATGAATGGCCAACAGCGGCTTCAAACGGGCCAAATTGCCTCTCAACTTCTAAAATTGTTTCCACAAATTCAGACATTATAGTAGTTTTTCCAGGAGATTTTCCGTGAGCTGGAGCATCAAAACTTACAGTCGAATATCCTACTTTTATCAATTCGTCGGCAATTTTAAAAAGATGTGTACCTCTTCCTGACCATCCGTGTGATAATAAGATTTTCTTATCACTTTCTCCATATTGATAAATGACTACTTTTTTCTTAATTGCCGGAATTTCAATTAATTTTTGACTGCTTTTGCTGTCCATTTCCATTTCTCTTTTTGGAATTTTATGTTTTATTGGTGTCGAAAATAATTTTGCTGCAAATAGAGTTGCTAATTTTGGTGAAATAAAAGTGATAAATTTACTAACTTGCAGTATTAGTTTGGGAATTTTCAATGATTGGTTGTGATTGGGAGCTTTTTTTGGCATTTCAATAAATTTTCAATCGAGTTATTATTTAATATTTTTTTACTAAATTTAGAAAAACATAAAAGTAACAATAAATTATAGGTTTAATTGGGTATTTAATAAAATATTGGAATTTAATAAGCCTATTAATTTATATTAAAAATTGGATTGTTTTTATTAAGAATTCAAAAAGACAAAATTTCTCTAATGGAAATATTTCATATAGCTGCAGAATGTTATC
>JAEMQE010000269.1 GCA_022758945.1 Lentimicrobium sp.
AGCGTGTTTTGTGATGGAAATTATTCATCTCACTCTCATAAAAAAACTATTATACCACAAAGAAAAATTCCTATTTTCGTAAATTATACAAAATAAAAACAAACTATTTGTAAAATAAACAAATAATGCTTTAATTTATCGTTTTAAATACAAAATTTAGTTTTTTGTGTTCTAACGATAAATCAACTTCAATATGAGCATTGCCACTTGCCCCACCTTTTCGAAAGCTGAAGCATTAACCGTTTTAGAAAAAGAATGGGGAATTACCGAGATTTTAAAACCATTAGACAGTTATCTTGACCAAAATTTTTTGGTTCGAAATTCCAAAGGCGATAAATTTGTATTGAAAATCTCCAATATAGAAACTCCTGAATCTTGGTTGGACTTGCAAACCAAAGTAGTCGAGCACCTTTATGCTGATGCGATTCCAAAAGTAATTCTTTCGAAAGAAGGAAAACAAATGATTTTTTTGGAATCACATTGGTGGCGAGTTCTGAATTTTCTGGAAGGTACAATGCTTTCAACTGTTCCGTTTCGTTCGAAAAATTTATTGCAAAATATGGGAAAATTTGTGGGCAATCTTTCCAAACAACTCGCAACATTTTCTCACGAAGCAGCCGACCGACCAATTCAATGGGATTTGCAACAATCAGCATCCTTGCTCGAAAACTGGGTGACTTTTGTCGAAGATGAAAAGATAAAAAAAAGTATTTTGTCTATAATGGAAAGTTGGAAAACAAAAATTCCTGCTATTTCCAAAGTTCGCAAAAGTGTAATTCACGCTGACTTGACACGATACAATCTTTTATTGGATGACTCTGGCGAAAAAATTCAAGGAATCATCGATTTCGGCGATGTTTGTTTGTCTTGGACAATTGGCGAATTGGCAGTTATGGTCTTGGAATCAGCAATGACTGGAAGTCCAACACCGTTTTCCGACGCTTTTGAAGTAATTCAATCCTATCACGAGGTTTTTCCTTTGACAAAAGAAGAAATCGAGTTATTATATCCTTTGATTCAATTGCGTTCAGCTACAATTGTAGGTGCTTCGGCAAGACAATTATCAATGGAACCCGACAATGAATACGTGAAAAAACAAGCCATTGCCGACCGCGAAATGTTTCATCAATTGAATTCAGAAAAAGAAAAATTTGCCACTGCCCTATTTCTTAAAGCTTGCAATTTGATTTCGGTTGAAAGTGAAAATCTTCACCATTTTTTAGAAACAGCAAAAATAAAATCAATATTTGGAACCAATGAAATTCCTAATATAATTGATATTAGTCCTTCATCAGAAATATATAATGAGGGTGCTTGGAACAATTTAGACCAATGCAGAAAAAATATAAAAAATCAATTGAAAATTGATTTTGGACGAACCATTTATAAAACTTCAATTCTTAAGCCTTTCGAATCGAATCCAAGTAAAAATGAAACTATTGCTTTAGGAATTTATGCTTTTGCACCAGCTGGAACATCAATTTTCGCACCAGTTGATTTAACTTTTGTAAATAAAATTGATGATAAATGTATTTTCAAAATAAACTCTTTTTATATCTACTTTTATGGAATCGAAAGCACATTAATAGAAGGAACTGCCATAAAACAAGGAGAATTTTTAGGTGTAATTTCTGCCGAAAATTCAAATTTGCCATTTCCATCACACGTTTTTGTTCAAATAGATAGTTCGGGAGTTGCTCCACAATTTTGTTTACCAAGTGAAAATATTGGCTGGGAAATTTTGTCTCCTAATCCATCCGCATTTTTAGGAATAGAATCAAAAATCACAACAAACAATTACGAAGCCGATACCCTAGAAAATCGAAGAGCAAAAGTAATCCAACAAGCGCAGGAATATTATTATCAAGAACCAATGAATTTGGTTCGAGGTTGGCAACAATATCTTATTGCCGATGATGGTCGTGTGTATTTGGATGCTATAAATAACGTGGCACATATTGGTCATTCTCATCCAAAAGTGGTTGACTCTGCCACAAAACAACTGCAAAAACTCAATACCAATGCTCGCTTTTTATATGAAGATAACATCGATTATGCAGAGCGATTACTGAAATATTTCCCTGAATCCTTGCAAGTAATTTTCTATACTTGCACCGGAAGCGAAGCCAATGATTTGGCTTTGCGATTGGCCAGAGCTTACACCAATCAGAATGATGTTTTGGTAATTGATGGCGAATATCACGGAAATACAACTGCCGTTGATGAAATCAGCACGAATTTAATGGACAATCCAACAGCTTCAAAAAGTGTTCGTCCTTTCACGCATCCTTTAATTCAACCCAATACTTTTAGAGGTAAATACGCAGCAGAAACTCCCAATATTTCAGAACTTTATGCGCAAGATGCTCAGGATAAAATTGCTTATATTCAGTATCAAGGACGAGGAGTTGCAGCCTTTATTTCGGAATCATTGTTAGGTTCTGGCGGTGGTGTGGAAATGCCAAAAGACTATTTAAAAAAAGTTTACGAACACGTTCACAAAGCCGGTGGCGTTTGCATTGCCGATGAAGTTCAAATTGGTTTTGGCCGAATGGGAAGTCATTTTTGGGGCTTTCAAAAAGAAGGCGTTCTACCAGATATTGTAACTTTAGGAAAACCTATGGGAAATGGACATCCGATTTCGGCAGTAATTACTACCCAAAAAATTGCCGAAGCTTATCGGAAAAAATATACTTATTTCAACACCTTCGCTGGAAATCCAGTTTCTTGCCAAATTGCCAATGCCGTTTTGGATGTTATTGAAGAAGAAAAACTTCAGGAAAATGCGGGAATTGTTGGTAATTTTCTCAAACAAGAACTAGAAAAATTAATTGAAGAATTCGAAAGTGTGGGAGCTGTTTACGGTCACGCAATGTATTTAGGAGTTGATTTAGTCACTGATAAAAAATCAAGAAAACCAGACAGCCAAAAGGCGTTATGGGTTTCGGAAGCGATGAAACAAAGAGGAATAATCATTTATCCAACGGGCGATTATTACAATATTCTTAAAATAAAACCGCCAATGTGTTTTACCAAAGAAAATGCTAGTTTTTTAGTGGAAAACCTGAGAACGATTTTAAGTAAAATGGAAGATTAAATAAAGAAATTGAATTGTGTGTCATTTCGACGAAGGAGAAATCACATAACGAGAGCAACTAATGCGATTTCTCC
>JAEMQE010000170.1 GCA_022758945.1 Lentimicrobium sp.
ACAACGGCAAATTTTTAGTTATGGAAGGCGCGGATTTATTTTCATGAAAATGAAATGCATTTTGTATTAATTTAGCTGAAGTAAGAAATTTGTTTTACGATCAGCTAAATATTTTGGAAGGTACTCTTTAATGTATAATACAAAAGTACTTTATAGTATTTTTATTGTTAAAACCTTTTTTCATGGATAGAATACAAAAAATAGCTCTTTTAAAATACGATAAAAAAGAACTGGAAGAGCAGATAGCACAATTAATGGTTGAAGATTCTGGTACTGGTCTAACTATTCATCAGATAAGCGAGATCGAAATTCTTCAGGAGGAAATAAAGAAAATTGATGAAATGATTGATAAAAGAGAGCATCAGACTGACCAGATTTATAACAGTGAAATGCTGTCACGTTTCCTGAAAATAATTAACAATGATGGACAATTGGATGAAGAAGCTAAGGAATGGTGGCAAACCAGGTATTGATTAAAAAGGAAAATATTTGGAACATGAAATACTTGAAATATAACGGTAACGAATAGTATTTTACAATCCAAAGTCGGAAAAATCACAATTAGATGGGGTGTTAAAATATGAATAGATTATCTGTAAAAACTTTCACCGCGCATTTTACTTTTGGGCTTTATACCGGCTATTCCGACAAAGTGATAAACATTGAAACACTTAAACAGATTTTAGCCGATGGACAGAAAAAAGTAAAGGAAGAATCAAATATTTTTTTGAGTGCGAAATTATCACATTGCCAAATTGTATTTTTAGGCCAGGATGAACCTTCAGTGGAAATTCAATTTATACAATATCCGAAATTCCCGGCGGAAGAGAAAGCACTTAAATTGGCAATAACCGAATTAGCAATTTATATGCTGGAAAAATTAGAACAGAACCGTACAGTTATAGTTTTTCCGGATGAAACTCTCATGCTTGAGCAAACTAGCGAGATTGATCCTAGAATAAAGTGAACAAGGTAAACAAATTGCCATACATAGTAATGCCGGCTCATGGAGAATAAAACATGGAGAGAGACCTAGGAGAATCCAATAAACTACTCTAAAATGGGGAAGATAGCTTAATAAGTGTAAAAGGCAGGTGAATAATCTTTTGCAATTATTGGTATAAAAATCCTTACGACCACAAGGGAACGAAGATTACTGTTAATTGGTTTCTGATTTTATTTGAATATTAAATGTGATTAGTATTAATTTAGCAGGAATAAAACCATTTATCAGACTTGGCTGATGAGAATTTATCGAAGAATAATGTAACGAAGATAGATTTTAGGTGAATTCTGAGTTGAAAACTCAGAAAAATAAATGTTTAAGGAAGAATCCTATGAAAGTAAGACAAACTTTATAACTTAATCAATGGACAGTAGAAGTGTCAAAACCAATCATTTTTCAAAAAGTATTATTGAACGAAACTATGAAGTTCCAATATACCGATATTTAACTTTTGAAAGACTAATAGAAATAATTACTCAAAAGAGAATCACAATATTTAAAACATCATCATGGGAAGATCCGTATGAAAATTTTTTGTACAAAACCAGAATTAAGGGCCCTGGATATTATACTTCTTTTGAAGGATTTCTTGATTTAACTTATGGGCAATGTTGGACTTTAAGAAAAGAAACGGATGCAATGTGGAGAATTTATTCACCAAATAAACAGACAATGAAAATAAAATCTCGAATTTCAAAATTGGCCGCAATTTCAAGAAATGAAGAAAACTATCAAGAATATTCAACAGCATTAAGAGTTATTGATCCAGTTGAATATTATTCAAAGACACGTATTCTTAATTTAATTAAAGAACATGAACTGAATGCACTAACATCATTAAAAAATCCAATTAAATCACTCTTTATTAAAAGAGAAGAATTTAGACATGAACAAGAAGTGAGATTAATAATTCAAAAAAACACTCAAATCAAAGAAAATTTGTAACTAATCAGCCCGTTAAATTTACGGATAAAATCTGAGAGAATGTATTAAGGACATTTTGTCCATTTTTAATTGCAGTATCAATGACTGAGCGAAGGATAGCAAATTGTTCAGCACCTTTAAGTGATTTGAAATAGCCTGATATTTTGTGCTTGACTTTGATGTTACGAATAGCCCTTTCAGAGCCATTATTGTCTGGCGGGACATCAAAGTTGAATAAGAATGTGAATATGTAATACTGGTATTTGATCATACGCCTATGAAAAGCAGCTAATTCACTAAATTCTGATTGCACAGGTGTTTCAATAAGTTGCAGCAATCGTACTATGAGATTAGTCCTTTCAGGAATTGGCGCAAGGTAGTCTGATGGTGTAAGTTTCTGTTTTAAATGGATTGCATCACGAAGTAGTTCTTTGAATTGTTTTGGCCAGGTACTGTCGTATAGTTCATCCAGGTAAGTCACCTCCCGGAGTAAATGTGCAATGCAAATTTGGTGCGTTAATGTTTGGGGCTCGAAGTGGCTTTTCCAGCAATCATGCACTAAAACAGCTTTAGGAAACCCATTTTCGAAGTGTTTGTTGATGGTTTGTGTACCACGGTTCATGGAAGCAACGATGTAGGTTAGTTTTTCATTCTGCCAGGTCCAGAACCAGCCTTTGTTTTTGCCAATGTGTGTTCCGGTTTCATCAGAACCAATTACAGAAGCTTCTTTAATGCATTCATGTATAAGTTCATATGCTGGTTCAACTTTGGCAGTTGCACGATCTAAAACCTGATGGATACCACCTTCACTAATGGGTAAGGAAAACACATCGTTGAACATCTCCTGCATTCGTGCAAAAGGCAAGTACTGACGGGCATAGAAATAAGAAGAAAGGCTTTCAACGGATTTGCCATAACTGATTCCAGGTGTTATCTCTGCAGGGAAAGAGCCGATGACGGTACACCCACAAGTGCAGGTACGTGCAAAAACCTGGTGTTCAATATAAACAGGTTTTATGGGTGGTATTTCAACAACCTGACGTTTTTCGATCATTTCTGCAGGCAAGTTGCTTATATCCAATCCACAGTGTTTACAAAACAGAGGATTGTGTACAATTATTTCATCAGGAGTTGAAACCATTTCGAGCGTTTTACCTTCATGACCCAATTGTCCACCAGGCTTTTTGCTACTTACTTCACG
>JAEMQE010000177.1 GCA_022758945.1 Lentimicrobium sp.
ACGAAAATCAATAGTAAACTTTAAGTTTTAATATCAATATTATCAAATTATAAAGTCCTAAATATTTATATTTGTGAAAATAACAGCAACATCTCACACTAAATGTTACCAACTCAATTTCAATTACAGCAATTATCCGAATCTTTAGATGGAAAACTTTTATTTGACAACCTTCATAAAACCATCTATTCTACCGATGCTTCTGCCTATAGAATGATTCCGGTTGCTGTTGCTTATCCAAAAAACAATGAGGATATTGTCAAGTTAATACACTTTGCAACCCAAAATAAAATTTCGCTTACGCCAAGAACTGCTGGAACTTCATTGGCAGGGCAAACCGTTGGAAACGGAATTATAGTAGATGTTTCGAAACATTTTACCAAGATTATTTCATTCGATGCAGCAAAAAAGACAATAACTGTTCAACCCGGAATCATTCGCGATGAGCTGAATATCTATTTAAAACCTCACGGATTATTTTTTGGACCCAATACTTCCACTTCCAATCGATGTATGATGGGAGGAATGGTCGGGAACAATTCATCGGGAACGACATCCATTCGTTACGGTGTAACACGGGATAAAATCGTCGAAATAAAAGCCATTTTGAGTGACGGTTCTTCGGCTGTATTCAACGAAATTTCTTCAGATTATTTCATCGAAAAGACAAAAGGCAATTCGCTCGAAAGCATAATCTATAAAACCATTTATGACGAACTTTCGAATGAAGAAAACCAAAAAGAAATTATTAAGGAATTTCCAAAACCAGAAATTCATCGCCGAAATACAGGATATGCCGTTGATTTATTATTGAAATCCGATTTGTTTTCCGGTTTGGAACCCACGATAAATCTTGGAAAATTACTTTGCGGAAGCGAAGGAACTTTAGCATTCACCACAGAAATCACTTTGAAAGTTGACGATTTGCCGCCATCTAATAATGTGATGGTGGTAGCACATTTTCATACCATTCAAGAAAGTCTCGAAGCCGTAGTTGTGGCGATGAAACATCATTTGTACACTTGCGAAATGATGGATGATACCATCTTGGATTGTACTAAAAACAATCGGGAACAATCCAAAAACAGACTTTTTATAGAGGGAAATCCCAAAGCGATTATGATGTTTGAAGTCGCTTCAGAATCAATGGAAGATGCCGAAAATCAAGCCAATGCTTTAGTGAAAGATTTGCAAAAAAATAATTTTGGCTATGCAGTAATAAAATTATATGGAGACGATATTAATAAAATTATCGAACTCCGAAAAGCTGGTCTTGGACTTTTAGGAAGTATCGTTGGCGACAATAAAGCCGCCGATTCTATAGAAGACACCGCTGTAGAATTGAGCGATTTACCCAATTATATCGCTGAATTTTCTGCAATGATGAAAAAATACAACCAAGACGCCATTTATTACGCTCACGCTGGAGCAGGGGAATTGCATTTGCGTCCAGTGTTGAATTTAAAGAAAAAAGAAGATGTAGTACTTTTTAGAACTATCGCCACCGAAGTCGCGCATTTGGTCAAAAAATACGGAGGTTCGCTAAGCGGAGAACACGGTGACGGAATTGTTCGAGGAGAGTTTATTCCGTTTATGATTGGCGATAAAAATTACGAATTATTAAAAAGAATAAAATCGGCTTTTGATCCTAATGCCATTTTGAATATTGGAAAAATCGTCAATACTTCAAAAATGGACGAAAATCTTCGGGTCGAAGCTGGTAGAGTGGAACCGGATATTCAGACGATTCAGGATTTTTCGGATAGTTTGGGCGTTTTGAGAGCTGCAGAAAAATGCAATGGTTCTGGCGATTGCAGAAAATTACCTTCGGCTGGCGGAACTTTATGTCCCAGTTATCGCGCCACTCGAAACGAAAAAGATACGACTCGAGCCAGAGCCAATGCGTTAAGAGAATATTTGACAAATTCTGAAAAAGAAAATAAATTCAATCATAAGGAATTATATCAGGTTTTTGAATTGTGTGTAAGTTGCAAAGCTTGTGCGAGTGAATGTCCCAGCAATGTGGATGTTGCAGCGCTGAAAGCCGAATTTTTGTACCAATACCAAAAAGCAAATGGTTATTCTATGCGAAATAGAATCTTTGCTAACAATGCAAAAATGAACAGTTTGGGAAGTTTGATGCCTTTTATAACCAATTTTGTTTCTAATTTGAGTTTTGTAAAAGATTTAATGGGAGTTGCAACAAAACGAGAAGTGCCGCATTTGGCCAAAATCACTTTTAGAAAATGGTATGAAAATAATCAATCAAAAGTACAGAAACATTCATTTCCAAACGGAAAAGTCTATATGTTTTGTGATGAGTTTACAAATTATTATGATGTTTCAGTTGGAATTGATGCCTTTGAACTGTTGACGAAATTAGGTTATAAAGTAGAAATTGTCAATCACGAAGAAAGCGGAAGAGCTTATATTTCGAAAGGTTTTCTGGAAGAAGCACAGGCTATTGCCAATAAAAATGTGGCAATTTTCAAAGATTTAATTTCTGAAAGCACACCTTTAATAGGAATCGAACCTTCGGCAATATTGACTTTCAGAGATGAATACATTCGGCTGGCTAAAGACAAAGAAAGTGCCGAGAAATTATCCAAAAACGCACTTACTATTGAAGAGTTTTTCAAAAGAGAAATCACTTCTGGCAAAATTCATTCTGAACAATTCTCCAATGTGGAAAAAACAATCAAAATTCACGGACATTGCCATCAAAAATCTTTGAGTTCCGTTGAAGCCACTTTTGCAATGTTGAATTTGCCCAAAAATAGTTCCGTGACCATATATAATTCTGGTTGTTGTGGAATGGCGGGATCTTTTGGATATGAAAAGGAACATTATGACATTAGTATGCAAATAGGAGAAGATACTTTGTTTCCAAAGATTCGTGCAACAAATTCCGAAACCGACATTGCAGCTGCAGGAACGAGTTGCCGCCACCAAATTTTTGATGGGACCAATAGAAAAGCCTTGCATCCAGTGACTATTCTAAGATCTTGTTTGAAATAGAAATGAAGGTATTTTAGAATATAAATTTTCGAGTTCAAAACTTTAAAATAAAAATAGTATCCCAAAACTTTGTAAATTGAAATTGTTTTATATAT
>JAEMQE010000130.1 GCA_022758945.1 Lentimicrobium sp.
AACTCGTTTAAACTCGTTTAAACTCGTTTAAACTCGTTTAAACTCTCCCAAGTTCCATAGGAATTACTGATAATTTTATTTTCAATTCGTAAAGCAGTTAAGAAATTTGTCACTTTGTGCTTTTTTTGAAGTTCAGTAAGAGTGGGAGATAATTTCGGGATAATTAAATTATCAATTGATTTTCGCTTTACTTGACCGCCTTTATTAATATATTCAACAATCATTTTCTTAAAATGCGTGTCATCGAAGCTCTTGTTGGTAATATATTCTGCTATCAATCCTTCATCTTTTGTTGGGTCTATTACTTTAAGAGATAAAAATACATTGGTTCTACGTCCTTCAACAAATCCTCTTTTTCTCAAATAAGAAAGCTCATTTTCATTAATTGGTTTCCTTTTCTGAACTTTATCAAGAAGAATAATGTCTTCAAGTGATAAGTCTGGGTTTTTCTTTAAAATACGTGCAAAATCTTCGTTTAAAATTTTGCCGGTTATCGTCACTTTAACCTTATTATCGTTAAGATCATAATCTGGAAGTGGAAAACATCGTTGTCTTTGAAAATTAAATATTTTTCTAATACCTCCACCCTGAGTTTCTATCATCCCCAAATTTTTCATTGCAGATACTAAAAAAGGATTTCGATAAACTTCTTCAGGGGAATCGCTCATAACAACTTCTTCAACTGATTTAGGAAGGAATGTTCCACAATTGCTGAAAATCAAATGGTCATCTTCAAACTCGATTACATTAATTCTTCCCTTGGCAGTGTAGTCTTGATGAGCAATAGCATTATTGAGCGGTTCACGAATATTAAAAGGGTCATAACGCAACACCTCTTCAGGGAAAAGTGTCCCATCGGGTAAGTATCTGTATTTCAGATTCCGGATTTTCAAATAAACTTCATCAATATTCAATAAAAAAGGAATAGAGAAAATTTCAAAATCTTTATCTTGATTATTTAACATTTTCAAATTCCATCTGATTTTTACAAAGGAACCTAAAAAATGTTCAGATTCGTCTCGTCCAAGCAAAATAAGTGCAGTTCGTGTAATTTTTCCTTTAATAGTTAACTTGGCTTTATCCAGAAACTTTCCATTATCCCAGCTTTTGATTTCGTCTAAGTATTTTGGATTCCTTTTTATGAATTCTTTTTTTGCCTTCTCAATTGCCGTTTCATCTAAATCATCTATTGTTGCCTCATTTACAACAACAGCCGTCCAGTCATCTGTTTGCTTTAGTTCATTTAAGATTGAATCCAAGCGAGGTTGAGATATTTCAATAAGATTATCATCAATTCGTTGCCATGCCTTTTTGTGAGCATAAACCGGTAGCCTATATTGATGTTTGGGAATGTGAAAAATCCAAACTACTTTGTTTGTATCTATACAGAATATTTCTTCTACACTAAATCCCTCAGAATTTAAATTTGGACAATTCCCAAGAACTCGAAATTTGATGTTTTCAATTGTATAACCTCCGAAATCGGTAATTCCAACAATATTAAGAGTCTTATCCTTTACTCCGATAATCAAATTACCACCATTCATATTTGAAATCGCTGAAATATATGAAATAATATCATCGCCCTTATTTCCAGCTACACTATTCTTAAGGAATTTAAACTCTTTCCATTCGCATTTTTCATTCTCAAATGGATAGTTTGTTTTAAGATATTCTTTTAATTCTGCTTCTTTCATTTTTTAGGTTTAACTTTTACGAAGTTCTGAATTTTAAGAAGTTTCAGATTATTTTGTCAAGCTCCTGAACACTTCCTCCATACTTCTTTCAACTTCTTTTATCATCAAGATTTTATTTTTTGATTTCACTGCAAAATCAAATATAGTACCGCGAATATCATCGGAAGCAATTAGCGTGAAACGGTTTGTAGAAATTGGTTTAACAGCAATAATATTTTCCAAATTTTCTAAATCGGATCGCTTTACTTGTTCACTAAATTCAACATCGAAATGAAAACTATTCTCATCAAAAAGGTTTATTTTCGAAATATCGGGATAATCCGCCACAATTTCTCCTTTATTGATAATGATTACCCGATTGCATATTGCTTTGATTTCCTGCATAATATGTGTACTGAGCAACACAGTTTTGTCTTTGCCGATTTCGCGAATCAAACTGCGGATTTCTTCCAATTGGTTCGGATCAAGTCCGGTTGTTGGTTCGTCTAAAATCAACACTTTCGGATTCGGAATCAATGCTTGTGCCAATCCAACACGTTGACGGTAACCTTTGGAAAGTTGACCAATTTTCTTTTGAAACTCCGGTCGTAATCCGACTAAATCAATTAACTCATTTACACGATTTTCTTTCGATTTTCCTAATTTATAAGTATCTGCTACAAAAAGTAAATATTCTTTCACGTACATATCGGAATATTGCGGATTTTGTTCCGGTAAATATCCAACTAAAGCACTTGTTTTAAGCTGATTTTCATTTACTTCTAATCCGCAAATCTTAGCCGAACCGGTTTCATAAGCCAATGATCCCGCTAGAATTTTCATTGTTGTGGTTTTTCCGGCACCATTTGGACCAAGAAAACCAACTACTTCGCCTTCGCCAATTTCAAAACTAATATTATTGAGAACAGTTTGTTCTCTGTATTTTTTTGAAAGATTTGAAATGCTGATTGACATTATAGATATCGATTAAAGTTTGCAAAAGTACAAATTCCGAACGATTATTATTTGAATATTGCCGTAATGACTGATAATAAAATGTACAAGCCAATAATCGGAGCAAACGCATTTACTTGAAATACAATTAAAAGAATGATACAGCCAATCAGAAATATATACTGAATCTGATTATTTTTCCATGCTAAATCTTTAATTTTCAATGCAAACATTGGAATTTCAGCTACAAGTAAATAACTAAACAATAAGGAAAAAACAATTAAAATCCAAACATTAGAAACTAAAAAAGCAGAGAATGAAAATGCCATTCCAGACCAAAAAATAGCATTTGCAGGAGTTGGCATGCCGATAAATGAAGTTGTTTGGCGTTCATCAATATTGAATTTTGCCATGCGCAAACCGGAAAAAACCGGAATCAGAAATGCAATAAATGGCAAAAATTCATGAAAA
>JAEMQE010000227.1 GCA_022758945.1 Lentimicrobium sp.
AACTTCAGAGGCGAAATATGTATTGTTCGGAATCCCTGAAGATATTGGTGTCAGAGCTAATTTCGGAAGACCTGGAGCAGCATCAGCTTGGGATAGTGCTATAGGAAGTATTGCCAATATTCAACACAATCGCTTTTGCAAAGGAAGCCAAATTCTTGTTTTAGGAAAACTTGACGTTTGTGAGGAAATGAAAGAGGTAGAGCATTTGAATTTTAACAATGTCAATGATCGGACAAAACTGAGCCAACTCGTAGAAAAAATTGACAAAGAAGTTTCCCATATAATTTTTAACATCATAAAATCCGGAAAAATTCCAATTGTTATAGGTGGTGGTCACAACAATTCCTACGGAAACATAAAAGGAACGGCACTTGCGAAAGGAAAATCCATTAATGCCATCAATTTTGACGCTCATTCTGATTTTAGAATTCTTGAAGGACGACACAGCGGAAACGGTTTTTCTTATGCTTTTGAAGAAGGCTTCCTGAAAAAATATTTCATTTTTGGATTGCACGAAAACTATACTTCAAAAAGCGTTTTGGATATCATCAAAAAAATTGAGGACAGAGTTCGTTACAACACTTATGACAGTATCAACATTCGAAAGGAAAAAAACTTTAATCAGGAACTGCTTCAGGCTTTAGATTTTATACAAAATGATTCTTACGGAATTGAAATTGATCTAGATGCAATTCCAAATATTGCCAGCAGTGCAATGACTTTAAGTGGTTTTTCTATTGAAGAACTGCGACAGTTTGTTACTTATTTTGGAAAAAACAAAAACGCTGCTTATCTCCATATTTGTGAAGGTGCTCCTGACCTTGGAGAAGAAAAAAACAACCATTTAATAGGGAAACTTATAGGATATTTAGTAACCGATTTTATAAAATCGAACAATAGTATTGAACTTTTATAATGCTATAATCTTGCTTTTGGCTCTCCAAAAATTGCCAACTAATTTCCATCAAAAATAATAAACCTATCTTTGCAGAACTATCTATGTACTTATTACAGGATATTTAATACAAAAAATATGTTATTCGAAGATTTATCACTTTCAAAAAGTATACAAAGAGCCGTTTTTGAGGAAGGCTACATAAGCCCAACCCCTATTCAGGAACAAGCTATTCCGTTGGTTTTAGCAGGAAGAGATTTGATAGGTTGTGCCCAAACAGGAACAGGAAAAACGGCAGCATTTGCCATTCCAATTATACATCAATTACACCGAATTGTAGGTTCATCAAAAAAAGCCAAAGAAATTCGGGCGTTAATAGTGACTCCAACAAGAGAATTAGCAGTACAAATTGGCCAAAGTTTTGACACTTATGGCAAATATACCAACTTGACTCAATTGACAATTTTTGGAGGCGTTTCACAAGTTCCACAAGTAGATGCACTTCGCAAAGGAGTTGATGTACTTGTGGCAACACCGGGAAGATTGCTGGATTTACACAAACAAGGTTTTATCGATTTGGATCATTTGCACACCTTAGTCCTTGACGAAGCAGATCAGATGCTGGATATGGGATTCATAAATGATGTCAAAAAGATTGTAAAGCTTACGCCAAAAAACAGACAAACATTACTATTCTCGGCAACGATGCCAATCGCCATTCGGGAATTAGCAGAAATGTTCCTGAAAGATCCGGAAAAAGTGGAAGTTTCTCCCGTTTCATCTACTGCCGAAAATGTAGAACAACACGTTTATTTTGTTGAAAAAACTGAAAAAAGAAACTTGTTGTATCATTTGATAAAAAATCAAAATTTATCGGATGTATTGGTTTTTTCCAGAACTAAACATGGTGCTGATAATGTGGTAAAAGCTTTGCGAAAAAACAACATTGCCGCCGAAGCCATTCACGGAGACAAATCACAAAACGCCAGACAACGGGTTTTGGATGCATTCAAAAACAAAGAAGTTGGTGTTCTTGTAGCTACCGATATTGCTGCTCGTGGTATAGATATTGACCAATTGCCATATGTTATTAATTTTGATTTGCCCAATATACCCGAAACTTACGTTCACCGAATTGGAAGAACCGGTCGCGCCGGAAATGAAGGAATAGCGATTTCTTTTTGCAGTAAAGACGAACATCAATATTGGAAAGACATTCAAAAACTAATAAAAGTGGATGTTAAAACCATAAACGACCATCCTTATCATTGGCATTCTGGAAGTCCGGAAACAGCTCCCGCGGCTGCTCAAAAAAATTCAAACCGAAGCGGAGGCGCTCATAAATCAAGGAAATCCGAGGTTTCTAAACAGAATAAAAAACGCTGGTATTAATCGCAATTGCATTATCAGAATGGTACAATTTGAAACACCTTTTAGCAAAAAACTAAAAGGTGTTTTTTTTATGTTTAAATTATTAGTAAGTTTCTTGTTATGAGTAATTTACGAGTTAAATATTTGTTATATTCATTCTGATTATGGTTTATTTTTTCTAACTTTATGAAAGTTAATTATAAACAATTTAATATTCAAATTATGAAAACTTTAGTTAAAAGAGACAGCTTTTTTCCATCATTGGAAAGTAAATCACTGAACAATTTTTTCGATGATTTTATTACAAAAGATTTATTTGATTGGACTGACAGAAATTTTGCAGCTCTAGGCAGCAACTTACCTTCTGTAAATTTAAAAGAAACCGATACCAAAATTGAAGTTGAAATGGCAGCTCCAGGAATGAAAAGAGATGACTTCAAAGTTGAAATCGATAATGATATTCTAATGATTTCCTCAGAAAAAGAAGAAGAAAAAGAAGAAAAAAAAGAAAACTATATCAGAAGGGAATTCAATTACCAATCATTTAGCAGAACTTTCAGTTTGCCTGAAACTATAGATGAAAACAAAATTGAAGCCAATTATAAAGATGGTATTCTTCACGTTGTTGTTGCAAAAAAAGAAGGTGCTAAAAAAAGAGCTTTAAAAACCATTCCTATTAAATAGAAATTGTAGTAAGATCAATTTTATTTAATTAAGCAAAAAACGCTGTCAAATGACAGCGTTTTTTGCTTTTTTTATCTGATCATTAATGACTTGGAATAATTTTAAGGTTTCAAAAGGTTTTATTATAATATCATTCATTCCGGC
>JAEMQE010000051.1 GCA_022758945.1 Lentimicrobium sp.
AGTCTTATAAGTATTTCATTTTATATTATTATTGCCGTTGTATTACTTTCTAAAACTAAGAAAGAATTAAAGGGTATTTTTCCATTTAAAGAAGCTTTTACAACCTATTTTATTTCTGCTGTTATTGGAATTTTAATTTCAGTTGTTTTCAATATTATTTTATTCAATTTTATTGACCCATCAGCAAAAGAATCAATAAAAGAGCTGACAATAAAATATGCTGTTGAAATGATGCAAAAATTTGGAACACCATCATCAGCTATTAATGAAGCAGTAAAAAAATTACAGGAAAATGACCAGTTTTCGATTGTTGAACTATTAAAAGGATCTGTATTTAGTATCGTTTTTAGCGCTCTTTTTGGATTACTTTTGGCTTTAATTTTCAAAAGCAAACCAACTCAAGAATAAAAAATATAAATGAATTTATCTATACTCATTCCACTTCTCAACGAAGACGAATCGCTCAAAGAACTTTATACTTGGATTATTTCGGTGATGGAATCGAAGAACTATTCCTATGAAATCATTTTTATAGATGACGGAAGTTCTGATAATTCTTGGTCTATAATCGAAGAATTAGCTTCCGAAAATTCAAATGTGAAAGGCATTCGTTTTATGAAAAACTTTGGAAAATCACAAGCCTTGCACGCTGGTTTTGCAAAAGCACAAGGTGATGTAATTATCACGATGGATGCTGACTTGCAAGATAGTCCAGAGGAAATTCCGGGATTATACGAAATGATTACTTCTCAAAATTTCGATTTGGTGTCAGGTTGGAAAAAGAAAAGATACGATTCTGTAGTGGCCAAAAATCTTCCTTCTAAATTATTCAATTGGGCTGCCCGAAAAACATCTGGAGTCCAACTCAATGATTTCAATTGTGGTTTGAAAGCGTACAAAAATGTCGTAGTAAAAAACGTAGAAGTTTCGGGCGAAATGCACCGTTACATTCCTGTTTTGGCAAAAAATGCTGGTTTTGGTAAAATTGGCGAAAAAGTAGTACAACATCAAGCCAGAAAATACGGTGAGACTAAATTTGGAATGGATCGTTTCATCAATGGTTTCCTAGATTTAATTACCATTTGGTTTCTATCCAAATTCGGAAAAAGACCAATGCACTTATTTGGCGCTTTAGGTTCCATAATGTTTATTATCGGATTTTTATTGGCTGGTTATATTGGTGTAATGAAATTATACAATCTCTATAATGACTTGCCTTATCATTTGGTAACAAGCAATCCTTGGTTTTATATTGCGCTAACCACAATGGTTTTGGGAACACAATTGTTTTTGGCAGGATTTCTTGGTGAAATCATTTTAAGAACCAAAAACAATGAGGAAAGATATAAAGTTTCGAAGGAAATAAATTAATCTTAAATAAAAAGAAATTCAAATTTTAAAAAATATATAAAATGGAAATCAAAAAACACATTTTAGACGCCGTAAATGAATGGCTCACACCAACATTTGACAATGAAACTCAAAAAGAAATCATAGAAATAATGACTTCTTCACCAAAAGATTTAGAAGAAAGTTTTTATAAAAATCTAGAATTTGGAACTGGTGGAATGCGAGGAATTATGGGTGCAGGAAACAATCGCATCAATAAATATACTCTTGGAAAAAGCACTCAAGGACTTTCGGATTATATGCACAAATCATTTCCAAACCAAGCTTTAAAAGCTGTAATTGCTTATGATTGCCGTAAAAACAGCAATACATTAGCAAAAACCGTTGCCGATGTTTTCTCTGCAAATGGAATCGAAGTCTATTTGTTTTCGGATATGAGACCAACTCCGGAGTTATCCTTTGCGCTTAAATATTTGGGTTGCCAATGCGGAATTGTGCTTACAGCATCACACAATCCTCCTGAATACAATGGTTACAAAGTGTATTGGGAAGATGGTGGACAAATTGTACCTCCACAAGATGAAGGCATCATCAACACAATTGAAAAATTAAATTACAATCAAATTAAGTTTAATGCAAACGAAGATTTGATTCATTATATAGATACTGAAGTGGATCAGGCTTTCATAAAATCATCGATTGAAAATGCCAGTTTTGACACTTCGGCTGAAGCCAAAAAAAATCTAAATGTCGTTTTTACTTCATTGCACGGAACTTCCATAAAATTAGTTCCTGATACTTTATCGAAAGCGGGTTACACTAATGTGAATATCGTTCCGGAACAATCAGTACCAGATGGCAATTTTCCAACGGTGAAATCTCCAAATCCTGAAGAGCCGGAAGCATTAACTATGGCATTGGCATTGGCAGACAAACTGAATTCGGATATCGTTATTGGAACTGACCCAGATTGCGATCGTATAGGGGTTGCCGTTCGAAATAATGAAGGCAAAATGACCTTATTGAACGGAAATCAAACAATGATTTTGATGACTGCCTTTTTATTGGAACAATGGAAAAAAGCGGGAAAAATCAACGGAAAACAATTCGTAGGTTCGACCATAGTTTCCACTCCAATGATGATGGAATTAGCAACCAATTATGGCGTGGAATGTAAAATTGGGTTGACTGGTTTTAAATGGATTGCCAAAATGATTAAAGATTTTCCTGAGTTAGAATTCATTGGTGGTGGCGAAGAAAGTTTTGGATTTATGGTAGGTGATGCAGTTCGTGATAAAGATGCCGTTGCCGCAACTTTATTGGTTTGCGAAATTGCTGCACAGGCCAAAGCCAAAGGAAGTACCGTCTTTAAAGAACTAATACAATTATATGTAGAAAATGGATTTTATAAAGAACATTTGATTTCATTGACCAAAAAAGGAATGGACGGTTTAGAGCAAATTAACCAAATGATGATTGATTTGCGAAAAAATCCTTTGAAAGAAATCAACGGTCAAAGAGTAATCATGTTGGAAGATTATCAATCATCGATAGCTAAAAATTTACTTACAAATGAGGAAACCAAAATGGATATACCTAAATCAAATGTATTGATTTATTACACCGAAGATGGTTCTAAAATTTGTGCCAGACCAAGTGGAACCGAACCAAAAATTAAATTTTATATCAGCGTAA
>JAEMQE010000108.1 GCA_022758945.1 Lentimicrobium sp.
CAATGGGTGTTTCAACAAACCATAAATAGCCGAAAGTGGTCCAGTCATTACATCAGCACCAATTTTAGCACAGTTCACAATATGCATGGTGTGACGAACCGAAGCCGCAAGAATTTGTGTTTCGTAACCGTAATTATCATAAATCAATCTGATTTCTTCAATCAAAGCCAAACCGTCAGTTGACACATCGTCTAGACGACCAATAAATGGAGAAACATAAGTTGCTCCGGCTTTGGCAGCCAATAAAGCCTGACCTGCTGAAAACACTAAGGTTACATTAGTTTTAATTCCTTTATCCGAAAAATATTTGGAAGCCATAACACCTTCTTTGGTCATTGGCAATTTTACCACAATTTGCTCGTGTAAATCAGCTAATTCCTCTCCTTCTCTCACCATTCCGTCAAAGTCAAGCGCATTAACTTCGGCACTTACGTCGCCATCCACACTATTGCAAATGTCAACATAATGTTTCAAAATATTGTTTTTCCCAGTAATTCCTTCCTTTGCCATCAACGATGGATTGGTAGTTACGCCGTCCAAAACGCCTAATGCTTGTGCTTCCTTAATTTGAGCTAAATTCGCTGTGTCGATAAAAAATTTCATAGTTTATATTTAATTGTGTATTTAATTATTTTTGGGCGCGACCCTCGTAAAAACTTCGGGTAGGGCTTTACGTTGCAATCCACGCTAAAAAGCGTGGGATTTTCACTTCAATCCCTCACGCAGAATTTGGTACAAAATTACAATTTATAATGATTCATCAGCATTTTTTCATAGACTTTATCCGGTAAAACTCGCTTTAAAACAATTGAGAATTTCTGCATAAAAGCCCCCACTTTATAGTGAATTTTGGGATTTGGATTTTGGATGATTTGATAAACCGCTTCGGCCATTTCATTGGGATTACTGCCGCTATCCACGTGTTCGTCCATCATTTTAAGCGTATTCCCATACGGAATTTCATAAGACGAATCCTTTATTAAAGGTGCGTGAAAACGTCCCGAAGCAATATTGGTAGCAAAATCACCCGGAGCTACATTCGTAATTTGGATTCCAAAAGATTTTACTTCCATTCGCAAGGCTTCGGTAATTAATTCCAATGCTCCTTTTGAAGCCGAGTAAACGCTGCGATACGGCAAACCCATATAGCCTGCAATGGAAGTTATGTTGATTATCAAACCTGATTTTTGCGAACGCATTTGTGGCAAGACTGCTTTCATCACTTCGATTGGACCAAAGAAATTGGTTTCAAAATTATTCCTGATTTCAGCGGTCGGAATTTCTTCCAAAGGCCCTGTAATTCCAACACCAGCATTGTTAATTACAATATCAAGTCGTCCTGAAGTGGCAATGATTTTGGCTACAGCCACACGAATTGAATCAGTATTTCGAACATCTAAGGTTACCAATGGAAAAACCGAGTTCAAAACTCGTTCCGGATTCCTGCTGGTTCCATAAACTACAAAGCCTTTATGGTGCAAAAATTCTCCAATAGATTTCCCAATTCCCGAAGAACCTCCTGTGATTAGAACTACTTTGCTCATTTTATGAATTTAGATTGGGGTAAAAATAAAAAAATCTTCCCAAAGGAAGACTACTTTTGTGTGAAATAAAAAAATGGCAAGCGACCTACATCGCACCGCTCAACCACTTACCCTTGCTATGTTCCCATCCTGGGGGATTTTGCAGGAGCTGGTCGTGTAGGACTTGCCGGTGCAAATATACAATCTATTTTATATTTTTACAAGGGCTTTGCATCTATAAAATATCGTTGTATATTGCATCATCAAAATTTTAATTTATGAAAAATTATAACTTCCTATTTATCATTTTATTAGGAATAACTTTGGCCAATTGCGGAGGTGCAAAAAAAGGTGAAAATTCTTTATTTACTTTCGATGATTCGAAATTTAAGGAACAATATCAATGCCAAGAAGCATTAGAACTGGGGGTTTTAAATCCAAATACAAAAGAAATTGATAGTGTTATTTACTATGTAAACGACAAGAAAATTGGTTCCAAAAAAGGACTTGAAAAACTTAATTTTGAATTAAAAGACCAAAAATTAGGCTATCAAAACCTGAAAGCAGTAGTTTATTTTGACGGAGAAAATTCTGAAGCCACGTCACGAATTGAATTGGTTTCGAATGTTCAACCCAAATCATTGAAATATAAAATCATCAATATGTATTCTCATGATACTGCTTCTTTTACCGAAGGGTTTGAGTTTCATAATGACACTTTGAATGAAAGTACAGGTCAAAAAGGAACCTCTTATTATAGAAAATACGATTATAAAACAGGGAAAATTTACAAACAAATTGATCTAGATTCAAAATATTTTGGAGAAGGAATTACTTTTATAAACAATAAATTATATCAATTAACCTGGCAAGAAAAAACAGGTTTTATCTATAATGCTAATACTTTAAAACTAGAAAAAACATTTGCATTTGACAAAGATATTGAAGGTTGGGGAATGACCAATGATGGGAAAAACATATACCAATCTGATGGAACCGAGAAAATTTGGAAGATGAATCCGGAGAATCAAAAAATGATTGATTATGTAAATGTTTATACTTCAAGTACAAAAATTCCAAAAATCAACGAACTGGAATGGATTAACGGAAAAATTTATGCAAATGTTTGGCAAAAAGATGCCATTGCTGTTGTAAATCCAGTAAGCGGAGCTGTTGAAGGAATTTTAGATTTTTCTGGCTTGAGAAAATTTATTAAATATCCAAATGCAGACGTTCTTAATGGAATAGCCTACAATCCAAAAACGAAGACCATTTTTGTAACCGGAAAATATTGGGATAAAATGTTTGAAATTACAGTTTCAGAATAATTTTTTTTAAATGAAAACGCTAATCATCAACATCAAGGAATTACTTCAAATACGGGAAAGTTCTGTTTTGAAAGTTTCAGGTGATGCAATGGCGGTTCTTCCCACCGTCAAGAATGCTTATTTGGTGATTGAGAATGATTTGATTTCCGATTTTGGTTCCATGGAATATTTGCCAGAAGATCTAAAT
>JAEMQE010000293.1 GCA_022758945.1 Lentimicrobium sp.
TCAAAGGATTAGACCCTGGTGATAGAAATCGTTTCTATAATATCTTGAGTGAAATTGGCGAAAATACCATTGTTATATTATCTACCCATATTGTTCAGGACGTTCGTGAACTTTGCACACAAATGGCAATAATGGACAAAGGAAAAGTACTATTTAGTGGCAATACTGACGATGCACTATTACAAATTAAAGGTAAAGTATGGGAGAAAAAAGTATCAAAATTAGAATTACCCGAATATCAAAATCAGTACAAAGTAATTTCTAATAAATTGGTAGGTGGTCTTCCACTGATTCACGTTTATTCGGACATCCATTTGAATGATGGTTTCTGTCCAGCCGAAGAAAACTTGGAAGATGTTTTTTTTGCCAAACTAAACGAATTAGTCTAACCATTTATTTATAATTATTATGTGGAAATTTATACATCACGAATTAAAATATTGGTTAAAAACACCAATGCTTTGGATCTTTTTATTCATAGTTACTCTAATGGTTTTCTTAGCAACTTCTTCTGATAATTTTCAGATAGGAGGAAAACTAGGCAACACTTTCAAAAATGCTCCTTTTATTATAGAAAGATATTATAGTATCCTTTCTATAATGTGTTTTTTAATGACAACCGCATTTATGAGCGCTACTGCAAATCGAGATTTTCAGTCTGGAATGCATCAATTTGTATTTTCGTCACCCATTAAAAAAAGTCATTATTTTTTTGGTAAATTTATTGGTGCCACAATCATTTCTATAATTCCTATGTTGGGAGTTTCTTTTGGGATCTTGTTGGCGCCTATTTTAGCTCCACTTTTTGAAATGTGTCCAGCAGAACGCTACGGAGAAGTATACATTACAGGACATTTATTAGGCATAGTAGTGTTTGCTATACCAAATATCATTATTTCAGGAGTACTCCTTTTTGGTTTGGCAATCATCTTTAGAAGTAATATAGTTTCATTTATAGGGGCGATGCTCATTCTGATTTTTTATGTTTTTTCAATTGGTCTAATCAAAGATTCTCAAAACGAATGGTTAGCAAACATCATAGATCCCTTTGGCATTCGTCCCTTTGAAGGAATTACAAAATACTTGACTATTGATGAAAAAAACTTCGGTCTAATTACATTACATGGCGACTTACTAACCAATCGTTTACTATGGTTAGGCATTAGTTTTTTCATATTAACGGCAATTTATTTTAAATTTTCATTCAACACTGGAAAAGAAAAAGCAAAAAAAACAAAAAAAACAAAGTCTATTCCAGAACCAAAAATCATATCTGGGCTTACTTTTCAACCAACAAAAGCCAATGTTTTTTCACTATCAACATTTTGGAACTTGGTGAAATTTGAAACTAAAGCCATCATAAAAAACCCTTCTTTTATAATTATCACATCCATTGGTTTAATCAATTTTATAGCTGGTATTGCTAGTTTTACAGGTCGATTTGGCTCATCAAAATATCCTGTTACGTATTACATAGTCGATCAAGTTCGAGATGGATTTAGCATTTTCATGATTGGTTTCATCACCTTTTACACTGGTGTATTAGTATGGTCTGCACGTGATGCAAAAATCAATGAGATACAAGATGCAACAGCTATCAAAACAGAAATGCTGTTTTTATCCAAATTAGCGTCAATTATCATTTCCTTGATTATAGTTTTGACCGCTACAATTCTAGTTGGAATTATAGTGCAAACTGCAAATGGATATTATCGTTTTGAGTTGGATGTATACATTAAATCATTATTAGGTTTAGAATTACTTTACTTATCTTTCTTGGCTGTACTTTCTATGTTATTCAATTATTTAATTAACAATAGATATATTTCTTATTTTGCTTTTGTTATCTTCATAACAGTAAATGCTTTTATTTGGGGATTCTTTGAAATAGATTCTAATATGTTGAAATTTGGAAAAACACCTAGTTTCATCTATTCGGATATGAACGGATTTGGTCCATATGCTCCTACTATCATATGGTTCAACATATATTGGATTCTATTTTGTGTAGTATTGAGTTTTGTGATTATGGCTTTTTATAGCCGCGGAAAGGAGTTGCAATTCAATCACCGCTGGACAAATGCAAAATTGCAATTTAGAAAAAACAAAATAGCGCTTACTATTAGTGTGATTGCATTTCTACTTTGCAGCAGTTTTGTTTATTACAACACTCAAATTTTGAACACTTATGATTCTGCAAAAGAGATAGAAAACAAGCAAGTAGCTTATGAAAAAGCATACAAAAAATATGAAAATCTAGTCCAACCCCGTTTTTTTAAATTCAATACTATTATTGATATTATGCCCGAAAAAAGAAGCATGACAATGAACATTCAAGCTTGGGCAAAAAACATCTCGGCTAGTACTATAAAGGAAATTCACTTTTCACTACCTGGACTTTCAGACAGCACTACTATCACTATGTCTGGAGCAAAACTAAAATTAAATGACAAACAATTAAATTATAGAATTTACACTTTAGTAAAAAACCTGGCGCCAAATGATTCCATCCAAATCAATTTTGATATAAATTGCTCTACAAAAGGCTTTGAAAATGAAGTAAGCAAAACCCAACTTACACAAAACGGCACTTTTTTCAGACTTGACGAGGTGTTGCCTACTATAGGATACAATGACAGAAACGAATTAGCTGACAAAAACAAACGTTTAAAATTAAAGTTGCCAAAAAGAGACAGAATGCCTAAACTGGATAACAACAACATTGCCGGAAGATCAAACAACTACATTAGTAAAGATGCAGATTGGGTAGAGCTTACCACAACAATGAGCACATCTGTTGACCAAACCGCCATTGCGCCAGGTTCCTTAATAAAAACTTGGCAAGCGAATGGCAGAAAATATTTCCTTTATAAATTAGACAAAAAATCGCTAAATTTCTTTTCTTTTATATCTGCAAAATACGAAATCGCCCGCAAAAAATGGAATGGCATCGATATAGAAGTGTACTATGACAAACAACACTCTGCAAACGTACCAAACATGCTCAAAAGTTTACAAAAATCATTGGAATATTA
>JAEMQE010000026.1 GCA_022758945.1 Lentimicrobium sp.
TCATGCCATTTTGACATGAAATAAAATACCTATATTTGAGACTGATTAGTTACAAGAATTTATTGAAGATGCAAATGTAAAAATTGGAGAAAATGAATTTATTACCGACAAAAATGGCTTTTTTAAAGCCCTGATTACTTCAGGAACATATACTGTTTCAACAAAATTTGTTGGAAATAAAGAAGAAGTAATAAAAAAATTGATAGTTAAAGAAAATCATAGGTTAATTATAATTTTTGAACTTGGCACAGCAGTAATTTATTAAAAGTACCAAACATTAAACACCAAAAAAAACCTATTTGCCAAGGCAAACAGGTTTTTATATTTTTATTCGGATTGAAATCTGCTAACTAACTAGTATCTTAAGAAAGCGCTGCTTTAACTTGATCCGCAGCTTCTTGAAATTCTACAGCCGATAAAATTGGCATTCCAGAATTGTCGATTAATTCTTTTGCAATAACAGCATTAGTTCCTTGTAAACGAACTATGATAGGGACTTTAATAGCGTCACCCATATTTTTGTAAGCATCAACAACACCTTGAGCAACACGGTCACAACGAACGATTCCTCCAAAAATGTTGATTAAAATTGCTTTCACATTTGGATCTTTCAAAATGATACGGAAGGCTAATTCCACACGTTTTGCATCGGCAGTTCCACCAACGTCCAAGAAGTTTGCCGGTTCAAAACCTGCATATTTTATTAAATCCATCGTTGCCATGGCAAGTCCAGCTCCATTTACCATACAACCTACAGTTCCGTCAAGATCAACGTAATTCAAACCTGCTTCTTTTGCTTCTACTTCGATTGGATTTTCCTCACGAATATCACGCATTTCAGCTAATTTTGGATGACGATACAACGCATTGTCATCTAAATTTACTTTGGCATCAACAGCAATAATCTTGTTATCCGAAGTTTTCAAAACTGGATTGATTTCAAACATTGAAGCGTCAGAACCTATGTAAGCTTTGTATAAAGCATCTACAAACTGTACCATTTCTTTGAAAGCATTTCCGGAAAGACCTAAATTAAAGGCAATTCTTCTTGCTTGAAAAGCTTGCAATCCTACAGAAGGATCAATTTCTTCGGTAAAAATTAAATGCGGAGTGTGTTCAGCCACATGTTCAATATCCATTCCGCCTTCGGTAGAATACATAATCATATTGCGTCCTCTACTTCTATTCAATAAAACCGACATATAAAACTCAGAAGTTTCACTTTCTCCAGGATAATAAACATCTTCAGCAACCAAAACTTTATGCACTACTTTACCTTCGGCTGAAGTTTGTGGAGTAATTAAATGCATACCAATGATTTGTTCTGCTAATTCCTCAACTTGTTGAAGGTTCTTGGCTAATTTAACTCCACCACCTTTTCCACGTCCACCTGCGTGAACCTGAGCTTTTATAACATGCCAACCTGTTCCGGTTTCGGCTGTTAATTGTTTTGCTGCAGCAACTGCTTCTTTTGGATTGTTTGCAACATAACCACGTTGCACTTTCACGCCATAACTGGCTAATATTTGTTTTCCTTGGTATTCGTGTATATCCATGATTGAATTTTTTGACTTTTAAAAAGTGGTACAAAAATAGCGAAATTCATCTTAAAACTAAAATCTTTTTTTCATTATAAAAACAGAAATATCATTTAATGAAAATTTATCTATTTAATTATACCTTTTAAACCTTCATCAGCAAATTTGAGGAGCATTTTATGAGAAATGTTTAAATCTAAACTACTATATCGATTGAGGAAATTAAATAAAAAGTGTGAATTTTAGTAGTCTAACACTAAATTGTTCTAGTACAACAAAATTGAATTATCATTTTGTCAATTTGAATGTATAAGAATGCTTTATTGTTATTTATTAAACGTTTTTTTAACATTATAGTAAAAATAAGTTAAACGCAAATTTTAAAATTCATGTAATTAATGAAATCTATATTTTTGCATAAAAATTATCAAGCATGAAAGTTAAAGAACAAGGCCTTTATTTGCCGGAATTTGAACACGACAACTGTGGCGCAGGATTTATTTGCAATTTGAATGGGATCAAGTCGAATGACATTATTCATAAAGCACTCGATATTTTAATAAACTTAGACCATCGAGGTGCTGTAAGTGCTGACGGAAGAACCGGAGACGGAGCCGGAATATTATTTGATATTCCGCATAATTTTTTTAAGAAAGTTTGTGATTTTGAAATACCTGAACCAAGAGAATATTCAGTGGGAATGGTTTTTATGCCAAAAAGTAAAAATCAAATTGCTTTTTGCGTAACTACTTTTGAAGAGTCAATCAAAAATCAAAACCTACAGATTTTAGGATGGAGAGATGTTCCTGTAGACCCATCAAATTTAGGACAAATTGCCGCCGAAAAAGAACCTACTGTAAAACAAGTATTTGTTGGCAAAAATGGTTTGGATTTAACAGAGCAGCAATTCAATGCTAAAATGTTTGCTGCAAGAAAAATTGCGGAACACACTGTAATCAATTCAAAAATTTCTGAAAGTCACCAATTTTATTTTTCAAGTTTTTCAACTACTACAATAATATATAAAGGTCTGTTAAGACCCGAAGATATTAGCCCTTATTATACTGATTTATTAGATAATGATGTGGTTACAAGACTGGCTTTAGTTCACCAACGCTTTTCTACCAATACTTTCCCTTCTTGGGAATTGGCACAACCATTCAGATATATGTGTCATAATGGTGAAATCAATACACTTCGAGGAAACATTAGCCGTATGCGCGCTCGTGAAGAATTGATGAAAAGCGACGTTTTTGGCGAAGATATCAAAAAATTATTTCCAATTATATTAGAAGGAAAATCCGATTCTGCTTCTATGGATATGGTTGTAGAATTATTATTGATGACAGGTCGTTCATTACCAGAAGCAATGATGATGGTCGTTCCGGAAGCTTGGGAAAAACACCAAAACATGTCCGAAGACAAGAAAGCATTTTACGAATACAATTCTTGTATTATGGAACCTTGTGATGGAACAGCTTCAATTGCT
>JAEMQE010000171.1 GCA_022758945.1 Lentimicrobium sp.
TGATATGTTTGATCAAACCTTTTTTCAGCCAATGAAGCGCATTTAGTTGGTTGATAGAGTTTTGAGGAATTCTGTTTGGTATGCGACCATTATATCCACCAGCATTGTGAACCGCTGGTATATAAGCAGAACTGCGTGAAACCTTTCAGGAGAAGGACACGAGGCACCGACTCTTAACTTGAAGAGATATGGGCGTAAGCAATTCTCCTTGCTGTTTTTTGAAAAAAATCTGTTTTGTCAGATACAAAACAAATTCTCCTTGGCCACCTCTTCTATGTGCCAACGTCAAGGAGCTTCTTTCTTTTGCTCTTGTGGTGTAATGGTAGCCACGGTAGATTCAAAATCTATTGACTAAAGTCGTTCCGGTTCGAGTCCGGACAAGAGTACCACTTTTAAAATAAATCTTGACTTTTATAAAAATTATTGTTATAATTAACAAAAAATAGGACAAAATATGGCCAAAAAATACACTTTATATCGCGCAGATGATGCAATCGAAATTGATCACACTAAAAGAACTTTATTTGTTTCTTGCTGCAGATCTGGTAAAACGACCAGAATCGCTCAAGACATTGCAAGATTGAAAACCACAAGAAAAGACTATATTTATATTTTGACAAAATATCATAAGCCACCAGAGCAGGTACTCAATGGCAGTCTTATCGTTGAAATTGGAGATTCTGTTGTATATTTTGATCTTTCAAACATTACAAAGCAGACAATTCAAACAATCAGAAATATGCATTCACTCGATATTAAAGAAATTATTCTTTTAGCAATTCAAAATAGTACAACTATTTTTATTGACGAAAGCGATCTCTTTAAAGATGCATTTGAAGAAGTTTTAAAACACGATTATAAGGATTGTGTTGTTGCTTTGCAGGGGCTTAGCGACGACTTTTCGTACAAGTTTGGCCGTCATTTAGAACCAACCGATTTTGATGCTATTTATGTTGGGAGGATTAATTCTCAAGAGGGATTGGACCCTATAGATCGCAAGTTTGTAATGCAATTGCGAGACATAAACAGACACGACGCAAGTGGAACATACCCGTTTATTAAAATTGATGCAGCCGATTGGATTCCAGAGCTATCAAAAGAAATCGCTATAAACCCATCCTTTGTTGAAGCAATGCGGCAATCTTTGATTCTCAATTCTCACAAAGGAGATTGGGCTGATTGGTCACCAACAAAACAAGGAATAATTAATGATTTGATGCATAAGGTTGTTATGCTTAGTGACGCAATAGAGAGGGGTGATTCCGAGTCGGCATCTCGTGAGGCATCTAATATTGGAAATTATGCAGAGAAAGCTTTTTCAACATTTGGCCACAAAGTTATTTGCTCTGAATGTGAAAACATATCACTCGACACTGAACTAAAATTACGAGAATCTTTGTCTAATATTGAAGATGATTTTGAAAAAGAAAAATCCTCAAATTGGACCATCGAAGAATTACAGACTCTTATGAAAAGAAAACTTGAGAACAAAGACGGCGATCAACTTCAATTGCAGAAAGACATTGATGCGTTTATTGAAAAAATGGTGCAACACAACCCTTTGACGGAAGCAGCTCGTATGGTTATTGAAAACAAAGAAAGTTTCAACCCTTTAAAGATTTTTGATGGTAAAAAATTTAATATTGAGTCACTAGGTTTTGACAAACTTATTTCTGTACAGTCTATGGAAGGGTTTAAAAAAGCCTTTTCCACTATTCAAGACTCTATTGTCTCAACGTATGATCACATACAACAATTATCAGCAAGCAAAGAAAACGAGAAAGAAAATCCTCTTTTCAAACTTGAATTAAAAGATTTGCTGTCTAATTATTTCTTGCTCATAAAAGAATTTGAAAATCTTGATGATGCCAGTAAACCTTATTTTGAAAACAAAATAAATGAACTTCTTGCTTTAATTATTATTGAATCAAACAATAAAGCAATTTCTGGGGAGTTTGTTGTTGGTGATGTGAACTTAAAGGGATGGAACGTTATTGGCAGCGAATTTTTATTGATTACTGATGACGGGGAGTTTCAAATTGGCGATATTAAATCGTTGAAATATGTTTTATCAAATATCGACCTGGACAGAACAAACATTGTTGGAATTTTATCAAAAGAAATTTTAGAAAAAATTTAATATCCTGTTATGGATTTAAAATCCGGAGGAGGCCTCCGGTAAGCATCGGCAAACAAGCCGCGAGATGGTTGATGAGCTCAACTTATGCTGCAAGTTTTTTCATAACAACTCCTTTTAAAATTTGATCAACCGGTTTGTTTTTAATCTCATTAACCAATAAATTTCATAACAACTCCTTTATGATTTGTTTCAACATTATAGCAAACCTAAGCTTTATCGTTAATAAAACCAATATTTTCAGATGTCGCCTTTCTTACAATAAGATCACCCAAAAACTCTTGAACTGTTGAGCTGTTTACGATTCCTTCTTTCAAGTCTTCTTCCAATTGATAAAATGTTTCACCAACTTTATCGTAGCACGCGTTAGCGTTAATGTTTGAAACTAATGTTTCTAGCGCTTGAAAATTAATCCCTTCGCTTAAGACAATGTCTGTATATTTTATTTTTTCCACAAGAACCCCTTTTTATTACACACAAATTTGGAAAGAATCCAGTAGTGTTGTATGTTTTGTTATAAACAACAGATTTGCATTTAACCAGACTTTAAGTAAAAATATGTAAAAATAGTACCATTCAATCAAAAAAGGAATACTTTTGTTTAAAAATATCTTCGTCATTGGCATTGTAATCGTTTCTGCTTTATCAGCAATCATCAACTTTGCAAATGCATTCAAACTTGATCAAAGAATGAAAACTATTGAATCATCCGGAAAGGTTATAGTGTTAAAACCTGAAGTTGAATGCATCTCGTATACGGACAGTCAATTGGCAAACGGAGACTCAGTTGTATTTGTTGATGCCGGTATACATCAAGACTATTACCAATTAAATTGGAAAAATGGCAAGACTACAAAATTAGGATCTTTGGGTTGTCAAG
>JAEMQE010000292.1 GCA_022758945.1 Lentimicrobium sp.
ATTCTGTGAAAAAATTAAAACAACGATTGACACAAGTCACATTCCGGTTATTCTACTTACAGAAAGGACTGATAATGAAATTAAATATAGAGGATTGGAGATGGGAGCTGATGACTATATTTCAAAACCTTTTGAAATTGACTATCTGAGCATTAAAGTAAAAAATCTTATTGCAAGTAGAGAGCACCTTCGAAATCTATTTCAAAACAATATCATGTTAGAACCATCAAAAGTTACAGTAACCTCAATTGATGAAAAGTTCCTTAAATCATTGATGGTAGAAATAGAAAAGGGAATCACAAATCCTGAATTTACCATTGAATTTTTGGAGAAAGAAATGGGAATGAGTCACTCAAAGTTGTATCGCAAAATAAAAAGCATTACCGGACAATCCGGAAAAGAATTATTGCAAGATATGCGACTTAAAAGAGCTGCACAGCTTATAACCGATAACAAGAAAATTAGTGTGGCTGATCTGACTGATATGGTAGGATTCTCCGATCCGAAACATTTTAGTGCATGTTTTAAACAAAAATTTGGAGTTCCACCTTCGGAATATTAAGTTTAAAATTAGGTATTTAATATTTCTCCTCAATTAGAAAATTACTTCATTCTACAATAAAAGATACTGAAAACTAAGAGGAGAATGTATTAGTTAATATGATGTGGGTTCCAATCAATTAGATTACTTTTATGCCGGTGAGACTAAAAAAGTACTTATACAGTAATTTCAATAAATGATATCTTAACCAACAAACAAAAATGTAGTCAAAAAACTGTCCCCCAAATATTAGAAATAACATTTGGAGGACAGTTCAAAATGGACACTTTTATTGTTTGGAAGAAACTATTCCTTAATTACGAGCTTTGAAGCAATGACCTTATAATTGTAAACAACATTAACTAAATAGGCACCTTTACCCAACTTTGACAATGGTATTACACCTTGATTCTTAATACCTTGAATTTGAATGACGTTTTCGCCTAATGAGTTGAATATTTGAATATTAACAGGTTCTAAAGTGGTTGATATCCGAAGTTCTTGCGACACAGGATTAGGATACAGCAATATGGTAGCGTCAGCTGATTTAACATCGTTTACAGAATTTATAACATAACAACTTGCAGTTGATGGAAGTGGTTGTACCCAAGGTGAATATGGATATACAGGAATTCCACTCACATCGTTAAATGTTTTTCTGTTTGGGCTTTTAATGGTGTCAGTGATTAGGTAGTTTTCCAAAATTTGTTGCGGTGTCCATGCTGCCGAAGTAGAAGAATTGATAAAATCAGCTTTATTAAAGAAGCCAGTGTAACTACAGAGTATGTCTGCCGCTTCATTTGGACGTTGGCAACCGGTAACAGAAAGTGTATCGTTCTTATTTAATTCGGTTGTGCTACCTTCCAGTTTCATTGACTGTATTCTGCTACCATATGTATTGTTCAGGTTAATATCCATATTAAGACCGGAAAAACCTTCAACCCAACCACCTCCCTGATCAAAAGCATTGGTGGCATATACATTATTGAGACTTTTTTCAACCATTTTGGAAAGTGAATCAGCTCTGATATTAGCCGTAGCAATAGTATAAAATACGGGAAAGAACCGATAAACATCTTCCAGTGTTATGTCTCCTGTGGCAACAACATTTCCTTCTTGCATTGATCCCGGTTCTCCTGTTGGGCTATCAAATCTGAACCCGGGAGTTATTGCAGTTTGTGTCTTTGAATATTTACGCAATATATCAGTAAAAGCATCATTAATATTACTTTCCAAAGAGTTTTTTCTGGTCAAAGTAATATCTGAATGGCCAACAATATCAGTTATTGGCCTATGTAGTGTTTGAGAACTTGTTCCCATAGGATCCGATAGATTTGGATCGGATACAAGGAAAGGTGCTCTTTCTTTGTCAACCAATGCTTTGACAGTACTATTTTCAGAAGTTCCTTCGGTTATAGGAAAGATCTTCCACGAAGAAATTTTTACTTCACCGGTCGGTTCAACAGTCAAATCCATTTTGCCTAAATACGCATCATCACCGGCTTCAACTACGACAGCTCCACTGATACTGGATAATGGATTCATAGTTAATTCGTGTGTGTGAGCTGAGAAAAAGACATTAACCGCTCCGGAATTAATTTTTTGCGCTAACTGATAATCCTTATGAATTCCCAATTCGCTCATTACTACAACTATTTTTGCACCATTGTTTCTTAAACTTGCAGAGAGAGAATTAATTAAATTTACGTAGTTTGTTTCACCTTTTAAAAAGTTGAATCCTATGGATAATGCTGCATACATTTGTGGAACAATATCGGAAGTAATCCCAATAAAACCGACATTTACCCCGCCAATATTTTTAATTGCTGTACCCGGTAATACTGCGCCACCATCAGGACTAGAATCCATAGGTCCCAGTTTTTTATAGGTTAAATTAGCCGCCAGATAAGTAAAATTTGGACTTTTTATACTGAAAGAAGGTAACATTTGATTTAGTATTGTTGGGAAAGGACCATTAGGGGTGTACCTTTTTCTAAAAACGCCCGGACCATATCCATAATCCCAGTTGCCTGGGACTCCTATATCGAACCCAATTGCATTAACCGGGTCAATTATAGCATTCCCAACGGTATAAGCAGCTTCAACTCCTCCATGATAGGTATCGCCAATATTCATAGCCACATTGTTTGGATTAGTTGCTTTAAGACTATCCCCCAGAGTTTTTATTCTGGATCACCCACCACGATAACCAATAATTGTTGTGGCAGAGTTATCGGTTCCGCAAGTTTCTCCTTCCCTGATTAAATCCTTATGACTTATCATGTGAGCATGTAAATCATTGTAGTGAAGGAATGAAATGGTTGTCTGCGAATTTGCAATAAGCGACAACGCGAGCAATGCAAGTGTCATTAAATGTTTCATCTTTTCATTTTTTTTAATTACAGATTAGTAAATTGAAGTCTATTTTATTTGCTTTCATGCCACAAAGGTATGTCATGACCAGTTAGT